>NZ_JBVJWD010000003.1:132607-157747 GCF_055602785.1 Streptomyces sp. NPDC037301 | reverse complement strand
GGGACTCTCGCCATGGGAAAAAAAGTACGCTCCTTGCCCCCGCCGCTTGGGCGGCCCCACGGACCGTACGCGCGCAGCCGTGGCTCAGGCGGCGACGGAGATGCGCTCCTCGGCCGCCTCGGGCTCCGGGGCCGAGGCGTTGCGGCGGCCCGGGATGAGCAGGGCGGCGAGGGCGGCCAGCGCCACGACACCGGCACCTATCCACACCGCCGGAACGGTCCCGTCCGTGAAGGACCGCGCGGAGTCGTAACCGCCCTGCGAGGAGAAGACGGTGGCGAGCACGGCGACCCCGAGTGCTCCGCCGACCTCGCGCAGGGCGTTGTTGGCACCGGAGGCGATGCCCTGTTCGGCGGGGCGGACGCTGGACATCACGAGGCTGGCGGCGGGTGCGAAGTACAGAGCCATGCCGACGCCGCCGACGATCAGGCCGGGCAGCTGCGAGGAGTACGAGGCGTCGGGCCCGATGACCATCGCGAAAAGTGCGAGGCCGACCGCCTGGAGAACGAGCCCGGCCACGACCACCGGGCGGCCGCCGAACCGGTCGGAGAGCGTGCCCGCGATGGGTGCGACCAGCATCGGCATCCCGGTCCAGGGCAGCATCCGCAGACCGGCCTCGGTGGGCGAGTAGCCCAGCACGCCCTGGAAGTACTGGCTGAGCAGGAAGATCGACCCGAACATCCCGAAGAACATCAGCAGGCTGGCCATGTTGATCCCGAAGAACGCACGGCTGCGGAAGAGCCGCATGGGCAGCATCGGGTTCTTCGCGTGGAAGCCGTGGTGGATGAACCCGCCGATGAGCGCGGCGCCGCCGAACAGGGCCGTGAGGACGGTGGGGCTGGTCCAGCCGTCGGAGTTGGCGTTGACCAGGCCGTAGACGATGCCGAAGAGTCCGGCGCTGCCCAGGAGCGTGCCGGGTATGTCGAGCCGTGAGTCCGGCGCGTGCGACTCCGTCAGGCGCAGCCGCGCCAGCGGCAGCAAGACCAGGCCGATCGGGACGTTCAGCCAGAAGATCCACTGCCAGGACAGGTGCTCGGTGAGGCTGCCGCCGATCAGCGGCCCGCTGGCCACGGCCAGTCCGGTGACGGCGCTGAAGATGCCGAGCGCGGCACCGCGGCGTGCGGGCGGCACGGCGGCCGTGAGCAGCGTGAGCGTCAGCGGCATCATGATCGCCGCACCCACGCCCTGGACGGCCCGGAAGGCGATCAGTTCGTTGATCCCGGGCGAGAGTGCTGCCGCGGCGGAGGCGCCGGTGAAGACGGTGAGCCCGGCGAGGAAGAGCTGGCGCCGGCCGAACCGGTCGCCGAGGGCAGCCCCGAGCATCAACAGGACGGCGAAGGTGAGGGTGTACGCGTTCACCGTCCATTCGAGCTCCGGCAGTTCGCCGCCGAGGCTCTTGCGGATGGAGGGCAGGGCGGTGGTGACGACGAGGTTGTCGAGGGCCGCCATGAATCCGGCGACGCTGGTGATGACAAGGGCCCAGACCGCTCCTGAGCGGCCTGCTGTGTGCTGGTTCACTGCTCCCCCTGGGGTTAGTTATCGATTACTAACTTATCTGGGCAGAAAGCCGGGCAGAACCCGGGTCGCACCGTTCAGGCGATCGGCCTGGCCGAGTCGTAGAAACCCGACCAGATCCGGTGACCGGCCGGGAAACCCAGCGAGGCCAGGGTGTTGACGAGCATGCCGTACGCGAGGAACGTCGTCGTCCCACTGAGATCGGCACCGAGCACAAGATGGACCTCGTCCCACATCTGCAGCCAGCCGGCGCGAACCGACTCGCCGAACTCGTGATCCCCCGAGGCTTCGGCCGCCGCGACGGCCGCGTACACCTGCATCTGCATGAGCAGCTTGTCCGGGTCGCCGACGATCAGGCGCTGATACGCCGCGGCCATGGCATGCAGCGCCTCGTCACCCTCAAGACCTTCGGCCGCGTCGGAGAAGACCTTCCGGGTGTCCACGAGGCAACGCTCGGCGGCGGCGAGGAACATGGCCTGCTTGTTGGGGAAGAGACGGAAGAGGTAAGGCTGCGAGACGCCCACGCGCCTGGCGATCACCTCGGTGGAGGTGCCGTCGTAACCGCCGCGGGCGAACTCGGTGATCGCCGCACGAATGACGCTCTCGCGCCGCTCTTCTGCACTCATCCTTGCCATGCAACAAAGTTAGTACTCAATCACTAACTTGGTCAAGCAGCCTGCAGAGGCCCGACGAACGGCGCGTCGGGCGGCCGCACGGGTGAGGGGCACCACCCAAGGACGGTGCCCCTCACCCGCACTCAACGGCCTCAGCCGAGCTGCACCACCGCACGGGACATGCCCAGCACCTTCTTGCCCTCGCTCATGGCCGTCAGGTCCACCCGCACCTGCTTGTCGTCCAGCAGGGCGGCCACCTTGGCGCTGACCTCGATCAGGGCGCCCTTGTCGTCGTTCGGCACGACAACCGGCTTGGTGAACCGCACCCCGTACTCGACGACCGCACCCGGGTCGCCGACCCAGTCCGTGACCACCCGGATCGCCTCGGCCATGGTGAACATGCCGTGCGCGATCACATCCGGCAGTCCGACCTCGCGGGCGAACTTCTCGTTCCAGTGGATCGGGTTGAAGTCACCGGAAGCGCCTGCGTACTGCACCAGCGTCGCCCGGCTCACCGGGAAGGACTGCGCCGGCAGCTCCGTACCGACCTCGACCGACTCGTAAGCAACCTTCGCCGTCATCACGCCTCCTCGGCGGCGCGCGCCACCAGCTTCGTCCACGCGGTCACGACGTGCTCACCGGATTCGTCGTGGACCTCGCCACGGATATCCAGGACGTCGTTGCCCGCCAGGGACTTGATGCCCTCGATCGTCGAGGTGACCGTCAGCCGGTCCCCCGCACGCACGGGGCGCACATAGGCGAACTTCTGGTCACCATGCACCACGCGGCTGTAATCCAGGCCCAGCTGCGGGTCCTGCACCACCTGTCCCGCGGCCTTGAAGGTGATCGAGAAGACGAACGTCGGCGGCGCGATCACATCGCTGTGACCCAGCGCCTTGGCGGCCTCGGGGTCGACGTACACCGGATTCGTGTCGCCCACCGCCTCGGCGAACTCGCGAATCTTCTCCCGGCCGACCTCGTACGGCGGGGTGGGCGGATAGATCCGCCCCACGAAGGACTGGTCGAGCGCCATGAGCTCGCTACCTCCTGATGAAAGTTGAAAAGGCCGAAGAACAGCCCCCATACAACGACACGAGGCCGCCCCCAGTGGGGACGGCCTCGTGTACGAGCCTGTTTCAGCGCGTTTCGCGGTGCGCAGTGTGAGAGTTGCAGCGCGGGCAGTGCTTCTTCATCTCAAGACGGTCCGGGTTGTTACGCCGGTTCTTCTTGGTGATGTAATTCCGCTCCTTGCACTCCACGCAGGCCAGCGTGATCTTCGGGCGGACGTCGGTGGCAGCCACGTGAGTGCTCCTTGGACGGACGGATGGACGGATGAACGCAAAAAAGAGTAGCCGATCGAAGGACCGACCCCACAATCGGCTACCGTAAGTAGCGGTGACCGGACTTGAACCGGTGACACAGCGATTATGAGCCGCTTGCTCTACCGACTGAGCTACACCGCTTTGATGACGAGTCCCCCCGCCGAAGCGGGGTTTCCCGATCACCAGAGCCCCAATGCGGAATCGAACCGCAGACCTTCTCCTTACCATGGAGACGCTCTACCGACTGAGCTATTGGGGCGAGCGATGAAGACATTACACGGTTGGTCGCCGATCGCCCAAATCCGTTTCGAAGCCCCGACCTGCGCCCTTGATCGAGACCCCGCCGATCCCCCGACCGGCGGCCTTCCGGCCCGCCCACCAGCCGCTTGAACAGCACCTCGGCCACCGGTTGAGCCATCGCGGCCCAGCCGTACACCCGTGCCCCGGATACCCCTCAGGGCCACACCGGTACGACTATTTCGCTCCTCCTCGAACCGGACCGAACACGCCCCTAGGCTCGACTCACTCTGCGTGATCTTGTCCCCCTTCCCAGGAGCGCGATGCCCGACAGCCAGCCGCGGCGGCCGGACGACGACGCCGCCGACGCGGCCGATGCGACCAGCAGCCCCGACACCGCCGAGACCGGCGCCCTGGTGCTCTGCGGCGCCCGTCTCACCGACGGCCGCATCGTGGACGCACGGCTCGGCGGCAGCCGCATCGAGGCCGTCGGCACCGCGGGCAGTCTGGCCGCACCGGTTCCGCGGGTGGACCTGCGCGGCTATCTGCTGCTCCCCGCCCCCGCCGAGCCCCACGCCCACAGCGACACCGCGCTCACCGCGCACGGTGCGGGCCCCGACAGTCCGGGACCCGTGTCGCACCGCCGGGAGGACATCCAGCGCCGCGCCACCGAGGCTTCCCTGCTGCAGCTCGGGCACGGCGCCACCGCGCTGCGCGCGCACGTGCGGATCGGGGACGTCCAGGGCCTCACCTCCCTCGAAGCCGTACTGCAGGCACGCCGCTCGCTGCGCGGACTCGCCGAGCTGACCCCCGTCGCCGTACCCCGACTGCTCACCGGCATCGCGGGCGCCGACAACCTGGCCATGCTGCGTGACGCCGTGAAGATGGGGGCCGGCGCGGTCGGCGGCTGCCCCGACCTCGACCCGGATCCGGCGGGGTACGCGGAAGCCGTCCTGGAGATCGCCGCCGAACAGGGCTGCCCCGTCGATCTGCACACGGACGGTGGCGATCCGGCCCGGCTCGGCCGACTGGCCGCCATGGCGGGCGGGCTGCGGCCCGGCGTCTCCATCGGCCCGTGCGCCGGCCTCTCGCGGCTTCCCCCTCAGGCCGCGGCCCGCGCCGCCGACCAGCTCGCCGCGGCCGAAGTGACGGTGATCTGCCTCCCCCAGGGCGGCTGCTGCGGGGTGGAAGGCCGGGGCACCACCCCCGTACGGCTGCTGCGTGCGGCCGGAGTACGGGTCGCGGCGGGCAGCGGAGCGCTGCGGGACGTCGCAAACCCTGTGGGCCGCGGGGATCCGCTGGAGGCCGCCTACCTGCTGGCCTCGCAGAGCGGGATGCGGGCCGATGAGGCGTACGAGGCGGTCTCCTCGGTCGCGAGGAAGGCGATGGGGCTGCCCGAGGTCAGGGTCGAGGCCGGCTTCCCGGCCGAGCTGCTCGCCGTACGCGGGGAGCAGCTCTCGGGCGTGCTGTCGCTCGCCTACAGCCGGGTCGTGGTGCATCGCGGCCGGGTCGTGACGCGGACGAGTGCGGTGCGCGAGTACTGCGACTCCGAGACCGTCGTCGCCCTCGGTCTGCCCCGCCAGGCCCGGCCGGATTCCGGTCCCTGCGGCGGGCCCTGAGCGCGTGGGCCCGCCGCGGCGTACGGTCGTGACCATGCGCATTGTCATCGCAGGTGGACATGGTCAGATCGCGCTGCGGCTGGAGCGGCTGCTCGCCGCGCGCGGGGACGAGGCCGTAGGCGTCATCCGGAATCCGGAACAGAGCGAGGACCTCCGGGCGGCAGGCGCCGAGCCGGTCGTCCTGGATCTCGAATCGGCCTCCGTGGAGGAGGTGGCGGAGGTGCTGCGCGGCGCCGACGCGGCGGTCTTCGCGGCCGGTGCGGGCCCGAACAGCGGCTCGGAACGCAAGGAGACGGTGGATCGCGGCGCGGCGGTGCTGTTCGCGGACGCGGCGGAACGGGCAGGCGTACGGCGCTACGTGGTGGTCTCGTCGATGGGCGCCGACCCCGACCACCCGGGCGACGAGGTCTTCGACGCCTACCTGCGGGCGAAGGGCGCCGCGGACGCGTACGTGCGCTCCAGGACCGCACTCGACTGGACGATCCTGCGCCCCGGAATGCTGACGAACGACGCGGGCACCGGGATGGTCCTCCTGACCGCCTCGACCGGCCGCGGACCGGTGCCGCGCGACGATGTGGCGGCGGCGCTGCTGGAGCTGCTGGAGACCCCGGCGACGGCAGGGCTGACCCTGGAACTCATCTCGGGGAACATGCCGGTGTCGGTCGCCGTGAAGGACGTGGCGGGGAACTGAGCCGTTGGTTCGGCTTTCCTGACGACTGCACGTCCGGTCCGGGGCGGCGGTCCGCCGCCCCGGTTCAGCCGCCCGGCGCCGGGCGGACCGTGATGCCGTGGCGCTCCAGCAGGGCGGCGGTGACGCCGTCGCCCTCGCGGAGCTCGCCCGCGAACGTACCGTCATAGACCGTGCCGCGCCCGCAGGAAGGGCTGCGCGCCATCAGCAGCGCCTCGGTGCATCCGGCCCTGCGCGCGGTCTCCAGCGCCCGCCGGGCGCCGTCCACGAACTCCTCCGTCACATCGTGCCCGGTGTCGTCGACGACGCGGGCGCGACCGTCCAGCACGTCGTGGCCGTCGCCGCCGACGATCTCGGCGGGGCGGCGCGGGGTGGGCAGTCCGGCCTCGACCTCGGGACAGAAGGCGACGGGGCGGCGGTCCCCGATGGCCTCGGTCACTGCGGCGGAGGCCTTGCCGCGGCCGTCGAAGCGGCAGGGCACACCGTGCAGACAGGCGCTGACCAGCACAGGTTCCATGTTCACAAGCTTCTTTACTATCTTTCACAGCGGAAACAAAGAAGGCCCCTGTCCTGGGACAGGGGCCTTGCTATGTGGCGGCGCCAGGGTTCGAACCTGGGTAGGCTGAGCCGGCAGATTTACAGTCTGCTCCCTTTGGCCACTCGGGCACACCGCCGGGGATTGCTGCCGTGAGAACCGCTTTTCGGCGGTGCTCCGTGGCAACGACGTAAACGATACCCGATGCCCGGGGGTGCTACGCCACTGGATTGATCAGCGGCCCGATCGGGCGTGGGTGGCTAGGCTTTGATCGGCGGCGCGGGGCCGGCAGGCCCGCAGCCGCCCGTATGCACCCCGTTTCCCAGCACCCCCGATACAAGGAGCCACACGTCATGGCCGACTCCAGTTTCGACATCGTCTCGAAGGTCGAGCGGCAGGAGGTCGACAACGCCCTCAACCAGGCCGCCAAGGAAATCTCGCAGCGTTACGACTTCAAGGGCACCGGCGCCTCGATCTCCTGGTCCGGCGAGAAGATCCTGATGGAGGCGAACGGCGAGGAGCGGGTCAAGGCGATCCTCGACATCTTCCAGTCCAAGCTGATCAAGCGCGGCATCTCGCTGAAGTCTCTGGACGCGGGCGAGCCGCAGCTGTCCGGCAAGGAGTACAAGATCTTCGCCACGATCGAGGAGGGCATCTCCCAGGAGAACGCCAAGAAGGTGGCGAAGATCATTCGCGATGAGGGCCCGAAGGGCGTCAAGGCACAGGTCCAGGGCGATGAGCTGCGGGTCAGCTCGAAGAGCCGGGACGATCTGCAGGCCGTGCAGGCGCTGCTGAAGGGCCAGGACTTCGACTTCGCCGTGCAGTTCGTGAACTACCGGTAGACCTCCGGCAGGCCGTGCGCCTTCCGGGTGCGGGGTGGCGCGGAGCGGGATGCGCCGCTCCGCCCCGCACCCGGGATGCGATGTCCGAATACCGCCGGTCGCGGCGGAGCGGGGGACGCAGACTTGTCCATGCCGGACGACGATCCTGTCGACTTCCGGCATGACGGGCAAGGAGAGGGACGAGTCATGACCATGTACGCAACGGTCGACAGCCCGCTGGGTGAGCTGCTGCTGGTCGGCGAGGAGGCCGCAGGCACGGACGGCGAAGTCGCGCTCGCCTCACTCTCGCTGCCCGGCCAGAACGGCGCCGCAGTCGTCCAGGACGGATGGATCCACGCGCCGGAAGCCTTCGCGGGGATCGCCGCACAGCTGCGGGAGTATTTCGAGGGGCGGCTGACCCACTTCGACATCGTGTACGCGGACGGCCTGGGCACCGCCTTCCAGCGCCGGGTCTGGGCGGCGCTGGACACTGTCCCGTACGGGGAGACCGTGTCGTACGGGCAGATCGCCGAACGGATCGGTACGCCCGGGGCGGGCGTGCGGGCCGTGGGTACGGCGATCGGGCGCAATCCCCTGCTGGTCGTACGGCCGTGCCATCGGGTGATCGGCGCGGACGGCGCCTTGCGGGGGTACGCGGGTGGCCTGGAGCGCAAGGAACAGCTTCTGGGGCTGGAAGGCGCCCTGGCGGTGCGCTGACATGTCCGGGCTCTTTCCGAGGCCGCGGGCCGTCGTCGCGCCGGGGGCCGTGCATGTGCCCGAGTGGCTGCCGCCGGAGCGCCAACGGGAGTTGGTGGCGGCCTGCCGGGAATGGGCGCGCGGGCCTGTGCCGTTGCGGCACGCTGTGGTGCCGGGTGGCGGGGTGATGTCCGTACAGACGGTCTGCCTGGGGTGGCACTGGCAGCCGTACCGGTATTCACGCACGGCCGACGATGCGAACGGTGCACGGGTCGCCGAATTTCCCGACTGGCTGGCGGAGTTGGGCCGGGAGGCTCTGGCAGAGGCGTACGGGGACGAGAGCCCGGCCCGGATGTACGCGCCGGACGCCGCCCTCATCAACTTCTACGACGGCGCGGCGCGGATGGGCATGCACCAGGACAAGGAGGAGCGGTCCGGCGCTCCGGTGGTGTCACTCAGCATCGGCGACACCTGTGTTTTCCGCTTCGGGAACACGGAGAACCGCGGAAAGCCCTACACAGATGTGGAGTTGGCCTCCGGCGACCTCTTCGTCTTCGGCGGGCCTTCACGCTTCGCTTTCCACGGCGTACCGAAGGTCCGTCCGGGGACGGCCGATCCTGCGACAGGGATGAGCCGTGGCCGGCTCAATCTGACCCTGCGCGAGACCGGGTTGGGCCCCAGGCGCTGACGGGCGTCAGCGACGTTCGCGGGAGTTCCCGAAGAGCAGCCGGTAGACGATCAGCAGAACCAGCGAACCGCCGATGGCCGCCACCCAAGTAGCCGTGTCGTAGAAGTCGTTGGAGATCGGTCGGTCGAGGTAGCGCGACGATATCCAGCCGCCGAGGAAGGCCCCGATGATCCCTATGAGGGTGGTGCCGACCAGGCCTCCCGGATCGCGGCCCGGGAGCAGGACCTTGGCGATGGCGCCGGCAAGCAGTCCGAGAATGATCCAGCCAATGATGCTCATGCGTGCGAACCTACCCGTCACTCGGTCTTGGAATCCAAGACGTTCCTGCCGGTCGGGCGGTTGCAGTGCGCGGTCCGCGAACGGGCCGCACCCGCCTGTCCATGGGTCATGCGCGGGCGCTGAAATCCGGCCAGGGCGCCATGTCGGCCCCTTCGTCCTCGGGCTCCTCGGAGTACCAAGCGGTGCCGTCCAGCCAGCTGCGCAGCCACTGTGCGAGGTCGGGCTGGTCCACGTACCAGGCGTGCTCCGGCTCGTCGGCGTTCGGCTCGAAGAGCAGCACCGTTGTGTGTTCGCTGCGGCAGTCCACACAGGAGTACATCCCGCAGCCCAGGCTGCATATCGGCAGCACGCCCTCCGGCCACGGCCACTCGCCCTCCTCGATCGCGCTCCGGCGGTGGGCGAGATACTGCGCGACGACGGACTCCTCCCCGTCCGGAGCCCGGTCGCCGATCAGCGGCATCAGACCGTACTCCGGCCCGAAGCCGCCGTTGGCGATCCGGGTGTACAGGGCGGTGAGCAGCGGCGGCAGGGCAAAGCCGAGGGCGGCTTCGGCACGCACGACGCCCTCGGCGGGCAGGGGTGCCGGGAGGGGGTACTTCTCCCAGCGCGGGGTGGTGCGTGCGGTC
This sequence comes from Streptomyces sp. NPDC037301, assembly GCF_055602785.1. NCBI lineage: Bacteria > Bacillati > Actinomycetota > Actinomycetes > Kitasatosporales > Streptomycetaceae > Streptomyces > Streptomyces sp. NPDC037301. Next base: position 148,110 of record NZ_JBVJWD010000003.1, on the reverse strand, counting down.
TTCTCCGCGGCTGCCAGCAACTGCTCGGTGTCGTTCATGGGTTCATGGTGGGCGACGGCACTGACAGTCAGGCGAGCCCTCTTCGGTTCCGGGACCGATACTGGCTTTGAACAGCCCTGACAGGCGAAACTTGCGGAAGGCTAGTGATCATGAAGCTCATACAGCTGATCCTGAACGTCTTGTGGGTGGTGTTCTGTGGGTTCTGGATGGCCCTCGGCTACCTGCTCGCTGCGATCATCTGCTTCGTCCTGATCGTGACGATCCCGTTCGGCATCGCCTCGCTGAGAATCGCCGGCTACGTGCTGTGGCCATTCGGGCGGACCACCGTGGAGCGGCCCGACGCGGGTGCGCCCTCGTGCGTCGGTAACGTGATCTGGCTCGTCTTCGCCGGGTGGTGGCTCGCGCTGGGGCACCTGATCACGAGCATCCCGCTGTTCGTGTCGATCATCGGAATCCCCTTCGGCTGGGCCAACCTGAAGATGATCCCCATCTCTCTCATGCCGCTGGGCCGAGAGGTGGTCACGACCGACGAAGCGTTCGGAGCCCGCTAGGAGCTGTCGTCGGCCCCTGGCAAGGGCTGCGCTTCAATGGCGGCATGGCAGGCATGGGGGCACAACGACGAGTACGCGAGAACCAGCAGCCGACTGACGGGGTGCGGCTGCCTGGCCGGGGCGGCGATCGCCGTGCTCGCTGTGCTCGGCATTCCTCTGTGGATTTTCTTCGGTCTGCTCCTCTCCGACTTCCACCAGCGGCGTCCCCACGGATCGTCCTCACGGACGACGACCTGCCATCTGCTCCAGGCGTGCGATGCGCTCCGCCATCGGCGGGTGTGTCGAGAACATCTTGGAGATGCCCTGGCCGGGGCGGAAGGGATTCGCGATCATCATGTGGCTCGCGGTCTCGATCCTCGGCTCGGGGGGCAGAGGGAGCTGTTTCGTACCGGCTTCGAGCTTCCGCAGGGCACTGGCGAGGGCCAGTGGGTCGCCGGTCAGCTGGGCGCCCGAGGCATCCGCCTCGTATTCGCGGGAGCGGCTTACGGCCAGCTGGATGACGGAGGCGGCCAGCGGGCCGAGGATCATGATCAGCAGCATGCCGAGGAGGCCGGGGCCCTCGTCGTCGTCGGACCGGCCCACCGGGATCAGCCAGGCGAAGTTGACCAGGAACATGACAACGGAGGCGAGCGCTCCGGCGACGGACGAGATCAGGATGTCGCGGTTGTAGACATGGCTCAGCTCGTGGCCGAGGACTCCGCGCAGCTCTCGCTCGTCCAGAATCTGCAGGATGCCCTCGGTGCAACAGACCGCCGCGTTGCGCGGATTGCGGCCGGTGGCGAAGGCGTTGGGGGCCTGTGTCGGGGAGATGTAGAGCCGGGGCATGGGCTGGCGGGCTGCTGTTGAGAGCTCGCGGACCATGCGGTAGAGCTGTGGCGCCTCGAATTCGCTGACGGGGCGGGCGCGCATGGCCCTGAGCGCCAGCTTGTCGCTGTTCCAGTACGCGTAGGCGTTCGTGCCGACGGCTACGAGGAGCGCGACGATCAGGCCTGTACGTCCGAAGAAGCTTCCGATGACGATGATGAGTGCGGACAGGCCCCCGAGGAGTACGGCGGTTCTCAGCCCGTTGTGCCGGCGGTGCACGGTACGCCCTCCAAGTGGTGCGGTAGGGGAACCCCTTGCTTGGTGGTCTCCACTCCCCAGTGGAGCTTCCCGTACTGGTCAACGCCAGGCGAGGAGAGCTAGTTCCCTTGTGCGCGGCCGCGGGAACAGGGCCTGTCCGGCATTGGCGGCCGGATCAGGCCCTGGGCCGTACGGGTGGAGGGATCGGCGTGTGCCGGTCGGCGCCGGGCGGCTCAGCGCTGGGCGGGGAGGCCGGCGAGTGCGAGGGCCTCGGGGTCCGGCTTGATCTCGCTGGTGCAGTGGGCGCAGCGGGAGGCGATGGCGGGGATCTCTGTGTAGCAGCGGGGGCAGTCGCGCACGGCGGCCTTGATGTCGACCTTCTCGTCCGCCTTGGAGAAGCGGTTCTGGACCTTCGTCATGGGGACGACGACGCAGAAGTAGAGCACCGCCGCGGTGATCAGGAAGGCGATGGCGGCGGCGAGGAACTTCCCGTACGGGAAGATGGCGCCCTCGATCGAGAACTCCGCCGCGCTGAAGTCTCCGACGGAACCGGTTGCGAGGCCGATCAGCGGGGTGATGAAGGCGGTGCTGAATCCGGTGACGACTGCGGTGAACGCGGCTCCGACGGCCAGCCCGATGGCCATGGAGATGACGTTTCCGCGCAGGATGAAGTCCTTGAACCCGTTCAGCACTGCTCTTGCTCCTCTGGGACATGCGTACGTTTGTGGGGATGTGCGGGCATGACCTTGCCCTGTACGGGCCGTCCCGGGCAAACCGATCTTGCGTACATCAGAAGAGATTGACGGCGGCGAACCTGAGGACCGTCTGCGGGGCACCGGAGAGTACGACGCCGCCGACGGCGGTGAGGGCGATCGCGGCGGTGAGGGAGACCGGGGCGCGGTGCCTGGTGGGGGCGGGTACGGCCTCGTCCGCCGGGGTCTCTTCCGGAGCACGGAAGAGCGCCGCGGTCCACTGCAGGTAGTAGTAGAGCGCGATCACGACGTTGACGGCCATGACGACGGCGAGCCAGCCGAGTCCCGCGTCGACGGCCGCGGAGAAGACCGTGACCTTGGCGAAGAGGCCGACGATGCCGGGCGGCAGGCCGGCCAGGCAGAGCAGGAAGAAGGCCATCGCGAGGGCGGTCAGGGGGCGGGTGGCGTACAGGCCGCGGTAGTCGGAGATCCGGTTTCCGGGGTTCGTACGCGCGACGAGGGCCGCGACCGCGAATGCGCCGAGGTTCACGACGGCGTACATGAGGGCGTACGCGACGGTGGAGCCGATGTGCTCGTCGCTGGAGTACGCGGCGGCGGCGATCGGCACCAGAAGGTAGCCGGCCTGGGCGACGGACGACCAGGCGAGCAGGCGTACGGCGCTGCGGACGCGGGTGGCGTTCTGGCGCAGGGCGGCGACGTTGCCGGTCGTCATGGTGAGCGCGGCGAGGACGGCGAGGGCCGGTCCCCAGACGTCGGCGTACGCCGGGAACGCGATCACGGTGACGAGGATGAGGCCGGAGAAGCCGACCGCCTTGCCGACGACCGACAGATAGGCGGCGACCGGCAGGGGCGCGCCGACGTAGGTGTCGGGAACCCAGAAGTGGAAGGGCGCGGCGGCCGTCTTGAAGGCGAAGCCGACCAGGGTGAGGACGACACCCGCCTGGGCGAGGGTGTCGAGCTGACCGGGTACGTCGTCGAGCCGGGCGGCGATCTCCGTGAGGTGCAGGGTGCCGGTGGTGGCGTACACGAAGCTGACGCCGAGCAGCATGACGGCGGTCGCGACGACGGAGGAGAGGAAGAACTTCAGCGCGGCTTCGGAGGAGCGCCTGTCGCCGCGCTTGATGCCGACGAGGGCGAAGGCGGGCAGCGAGGCGACTTCGAGGGCGACGACGAGGGTGGCGAGGTCGCGGGCGGCGGGCAGGAGCGCGGCGCCGGACGCGGAGGACAGCAGGAGGAACCAGAACTCGCCCGCGGGGAGCTTGCGTGTGTCGCCGAGGGAGAGCAGGGCCGTCAGCAGGGCGCCGCCGAGTACGAGGGCCTGGATGACGAGGGCGAAGTGGTCGGCGGTGTAGCTGCAGGCCCCGGTGCCGCCGGTGCCGGTGGTTGCCGCGGTGAGGCAGAAGGTGGAGCGGTCGCCGTCGCGCAGCGGGACGAGCAAGGCGAGTGCGGCCACGAGTCCGGCGATGGTGACCCGGCCGAGGAGCGGCTTGCGTTCCTCGGGCAGGAAGAGATCGGCGACCAGGACGATCAGGGCGACGGTCGCGACGACGACCGGGGGCGCGATCGCGAGCCAGTCGACGGACTGGACGAGGCTGGTGGTGCTCTCGGCCGCTGTGGTGACGACGCCCGGGGTGACGACGGCTGTGGTCACGACTTGCCTCCTGCGAGGAGCTTCTGCACGGCCGGGTCGGTGAGGCCGAGGAGGACGGCGGGCCACAGACCGGCGAGGACGGTGAGGGCGACGAGCGGGGTCCAGGCGGCGAATTCGTACGTCTGGACATCGGCCAGCTGCTGCGGCTCTTCCCGCTTCTCACCCATGCAGACCCGGCGTACGACGATCAGCATGTACGCGGCGGTGAGCAGGGTGCCGAACGCGGCGATCGACATGAAGGTGAGGAAGGCGGGGCGGCTGAGGCCGTCGGCTGGGTCGAAGGAGCCGAACAGGGCGAGCATCTCGCCCCAGAACCCGGCGAGCCCGGGCAGGCCCAGGGAGGCGACGGCGGCGAAGGCGAGGAGGCCGCCGAGGCGGGGGGCGCGGCCGTAGAGCGCGGCCCCGGTGGCGCCGGAGAGGGTGTCGAGGTCGGCGGTGCCGTACCGGTCCTTGACCGCGCCGACCAGGAAGAACAGCAGGCCGGTGATGAGACCGTGGGCGATGTTGGCGAAGAGCGCGCCGTTGACTCCGGTGGGGGTCATGCTCGCGATGCCGAGGAGTACGAAGCCCATGTGCCCGACGGAGGAGTACGCGATCAGGCGCTTGAGGTCGCCCTTGGAGCCTGGGCGGGCCAGCGCCAGGCAGGCGAGCGATCCGTAGACGATGCCGACGACCGCGAAGGCGGCGAGGTAGGGCGCGAAGGTGTGCATGCCGTCGGGGGTGATGGGGAGCAGGATGCGGACGAATCCGTACGTACCCATCTTCAGCAGGACGCCCGCGAGCAGGACCGAGCCGACGGTCGGGGCGGCGGTGTGGGCGTCCGGGAGCCAGCTGTGCAGCGGCCACATCGGGGTCTTCACGGCGAGCCCGATACCGATCGCCAGAACAGCGATGACCTGCACGGACGAGGTGAGCCCACGGCCGTTGTCAGTGGCGAGTGCCACCATGTCGAAGGTGCCGCTCTTGAGTCCGATGAGGAGCAGGCCCAGCAGCATGATCACCGAGCCGAGCAGCGTGTAGAGGATGAACTTCCAGGCGGCAGCCTGCTTCTGCGCACCACCCCAGCGGGCGATGAGGAAGTACATCGGGATGAGCACCATCTCGAACGCCAGGAAGAACAGCAGCAGATCGAGGACGGCGAAGGTCGCGAGGGTGCCGGACTCCAGGACGAGGATGAGTGCGACGAAGGCCTTCGGGGAGGGGCCTTCAGCCCGCGGCGTCAGCCGCTGATGTTGCAGCTTGAAGTAGCTGTAGAGCGCGCAGAGGAAGGTCAGCAGCGCGGTCAGTACGAGAAGGGGGAGCGAGATGCCGTCGATGCCGAGGTGGATGCGGACGTCGAGCGCCGGGATCCAGCTGATGTCGGTGGTGGCCTGCATCTTCGACGGGTGGTCGTGGTCGAAGCCGACGGCGAGCACGATCGCGGCGATGAGGACCGCACCGGTGACGGTCACGCCGTGGCGGAGCACGGCCTGGTCGGGGCTGGTTCCCTTCAGCCCGGGCGGGGCCGGCAACAGAGCGGCCACGGCGCCGATGAGCGGGACGACGACGATGAACGCAAGAAGGAACTGCATCACGGATTCGCTGATATCGATCACGGCTCACGACCCGGCGTTGACGTTGGCAAAAACGACGGCGGCAATCGCCAGGACCAGGGAACCGGCAAGCAGTGCGCTGAGGTAGGTCTGCACATTGCCGGTCTGGGCGCGGCGGACGGCGGTGCCGAGCCAGCGTGCGCCGGTGCCGGAGCCCCGTACGTAGGTGTCGACGACCTCGCGGTCCAGGAAGCGGACGAGGCTCGCCGCGGCCTGGACGGGGCGGACGAACAGGGTCGTGTACAGGGCGTCGAGGTGGAAGCCGGCGGCGGCGTGGCGGTGGAGCGGGCCGAGCAGCAGGCGGCCGGGGTCGGCCGGGTCGGGGGCGTCCCCGTCGGTGCCGTAGGCGGCGGTGTGCGCCGACATGGCCTGGGCCTCGACGAGGGCGGGTTCGGCGTCGGGGTGGGCGACGACGGTGCCGACGGGGGTGCGGGCGGCGAGTGCCGATGTGTGGCGCCAGCCGCCGTAGGTGACGAGGCCGCCGACGAGACCGACGCCCGTGGAGAGGACGGCGGTGGTCACGGACGGGGTGAGGCTGTGGCCGTCGAACCAGTCGGTGATCGCGCCGACGGTCAGTCCGAAGGCGATGGTGGGGACGGCGAGCACCCAGAGGACGGCGGTCATCGCGACGGGCTGCCTGCCGTGGTCGGGGACCTCGGCGCCGCGGCCCCGGAAGGCGAGGAGCCAGAGGCGGGTGGCGTACGCAGCGGTGAGGACGGCGGCGAGCAGTCCGGCGACGAGGACGGTCCAGCCGGCGGCGGCCGGGGCAACGTGCCGGCTCCCGAGTGCGGTGTGCTCGGCGGCGACGAGGACGGCTTCCTTGGAGAAGAAGCCGGCGAACGGCGGGATGGCGGCGAGCGCGAGGAGGGCGACGGTCATCGTCCAGTAGGCGTCCGGGATGCGCTTCGTCAGGCCGCCCATACGGGACATGGCGGCCAGCGAGTTGGTCCCGGCAGCGTGGATGACTACGCCCGCCGCGAGGAAGAGGACGGCCTTGAACGCACCGTGGGAGAGGAGGTGGAAGACGGCGGCGCCCCGGTCGCCGACGGCCAGCGCGCCGGACATGTAGCCGAGCTGGCCGATCGTCGAGTAGGCGAGGACGCGTTTGATGTCGTCCTGGGCGAGGGCGGCGAGTCCCGAGCCGATCATCGTGATCGCCGCCATCACGGCGAGGACGACGAGGGCCGCGCCGGACTGGGCGAAGACGGGGAGGAGCCGGGCCACGAAGTAGATACCGGCGGCGACCATCGTCGCGGCGTGGATCAGCGCGGAGACGGGGGTGGGGCCGGCCATCGCGTCGGGCAGCCAGGTGTGCAGGGGGAACTGCGCGGACTTGCCCGCGACGCCCGCGAGGAGCAGCAGGGCGACGACGGTGGGGTGGTCCAGGCCACCGTTCGCGACGGCGCCCAGGATGCCGGTGATGCGGAACGTGCCGGTGTCGGCGGCGAGCGCGAACAGACCGATCAGGAAGGGGACGTCGCCGAGCTTGGTTACCAGGAAGGCCTTGAGGGAGGCGGCGCGGGCTTCGGGCGTCTCCCAGTAGTGGCCGACGAGGAAGTACGAGCAGATGCCCATGATCTCCCAGCCGACCAGGAGCACCATCAGGTCGCCGGAGTAGACGACGAGCAGCATCGCGGCGGTGAAGAGGGAGACGAGAGCCGCGTACGAGGGGTAGCGGGGGTCGTCGCGCAGGTAGGCGGTCGAGTAGATCTGCACACAGGTCGCGACGAGCCCGACCAGGACGGCGACGAGGACCGCGAAACCGTCGAGGTGCAGGGCGAGGTCGATCGGGACCGAGCCGGTGGGGGTGAGCCGGGTCGCGGCGTCGATGGCCCGGCCGCCGCCCTGGTCCGAGGCGACGACGACGGCGAGCACGAAGGCGGCGAGGGTGGGCAGTACGGCGAGGGGGCGTACGTATCCGGGGGCGGTGCGTCCGAGAAGGAGACCGGCCGCGGCGCCCAGGAACGGAAGAAGGGGGACGAGGACGGCGAGGGTCGTGGTGGTCACGCGGTGGCCTCTGCCTTCTTTGCCTTCCCTGCCGGAGCAGTGGCCTGGTCTTCGGTGCCGTGGGTCTCGTCGGCCTCGTCGTCGGGGAGGGTTTCGGCGGCGTCGGTCTCGGCGGTGTCGCGGAGACGGTCGACGTCCGAGCTGCCGCGGTTGCGGTGGACGGCGAGGACGATCGCCAGGCCGATCCCGATCTCCGCCGCCGCGATGGCGATGGTGAAGAGGGCGAGGGCCTGGCCGGAGTGCAGGGTGTCGCGGAGCCAGACGTCGAAGGCGACCAGGTTGAGGTTGACGGCGTTGAGCATCAGCTCGACGGACATCAGGACCAGGATCGCGTTGCGGCGGGCGAGCACTCCGTACAGCCCGGTGCAGAAGAGAAGGGCGGCGAGCACGGCGGGATAGGCGAGGTGCATCAGCTCTGCTCCTTACCGCGCTTGCGGGACAGGACGATCGCGCCGACGAGGGCGGCGAGCAGCAGGACGGAGAGCGCTTCGAACGGCAGCACCCAGTGCCGGAAGAGGAAGGCGCCGGTCACCTCGGTGGAGCCCTGGGCCGGTCCGTCCAGGTCGATCCAGGTGGCGCGGAAGGCGTCGACGACGACCCAGACGAGCGCGCCGGCGGCGGCGACCGCCACGCCGAGGGCCGCCCAGCGGTTACCCGAGTCGGCGTCCGGGGAGCGGCCGATGGGGGCCTTGGTGAGCATCAGCCCGAAGAGAAGGAGAACGACCACGGAACCGACGTAGATCAGTACCTGCACCCAGGCGATGAACTCCGCGGTGAGCAGGAGGTACTCGACGGCGAGACCACCGAGCGCCACGACCAGCCAGAGGGCGGCATGCACCAGTTGCTTGGTCGTGACCGTGACGAGGGCTGCGCCGAGGGTGGCAATGCCGACGAGGACGAAAGCGATCTCGATGCCGGTCGGGGAGAGGAAGCCGGAGTGGGCCGCGGTGGCTGCGAGTGTCACTCCTCCCCCTCTTCTTCCCTCTGAACCTGCTGGGTCTCTTTGGCCTGCTGGGCTTCTTCGGCCTGCTGGGCTTCCTGCGCCTCCTTGGCGCGCTGGGCTTCGAGTTTCTCCGCCGTCTTGCGGGCGGCGGCGATCTCCTTCGGCTCCTCGGCGCCAGGGTCGAGTGCGGGCGGTTCCGGCACCGTCCACATCCATTCGCGGAGCTTGTCCCGCTCATGAGTGAGTTCGAGGATGTCCGTCTCCGCGTACTCGAACTCCGGCGACCAGAACAGCGCGTCGAAGGGACACACCTCGATACAGATACCGCAGTACATACAGAGCGAGAAGTCGATCGCGAAGCGGTCGAGGACGTTGCGGCTGCGCTCGCGGCCGCCCGGGGTGGCGGCGGGCACCGTCTCCTTGTGGGAGTCGATGTAGATGCACCAGTCCGGGCACTCACGGGCGCAGAGCATGCAGACCGTGCAGTTCTCCTCGAACAGTGCGATGACACCGCGGGAGCGGGGCGGAAGCTCGGGCTGGACGTCCGGGTACTGCGCGGTGACCGTCTTCTTCGTCATCGTCCGCAGGGTGACGGCCAGGCCCTTGGCCAGGCCTGAGCCGGGGATGCGGGGCCGCGAGGGCGGGAGCGATGCAGCCATCAGTTGATCGCCACCTTCACGATGCCGGTGAGCGCGATCTGCGCGAGAGCGAGCGGGATGAGAGTGGTCCAGGCGAGCTTCTGCAGCTGGTCCTCCCGGAGCCGGGGGTAGCTCACGCGCAGCCAGATGACGACGAAGGCGAGGACCGCGGTCTTGAGGAACGTCCAGACCCAGCCGAGCCCGTCGGCGCCGAACGGGCCGTGCCAGCCGCCGAGGAAGAGGACGGTGGTCAGTCCGCACAGGACGACGATGCCCGCGTACTCGGCGAGCAGGAACAGTGCGAAACGGAGGCCGGTGTACTCGGTGTACGCGCCGAAGATGATCTCCGAGTCGGCGACCGGCATGTCGAACGGCGGGCGCTGCAGTTCAGCGAGTCCGGCCACGAAGAAGACCAGGGCGCCGACGATCTGCCAGGGCAGCCACCACCACTCGAAGGCGTTGAGGATGCCCGGGAGGGAGACGGTGCCTGCCGCCATCGCGACGGAGGCGGCGGCGAGCAGCATCGGCAGTTCGTACGCGAGCAGCTGGGCGGCGGTGCGCAGGCCCCCGAGGAGGGAGAACTTATTGGCCGAGGCCCAGCCCGCCATCAGCGAACCGAGCACTCCGACGCCCATCACGGCGAGCACGAAGAAGATGCCCGCGTCGACGATCTGTCCGACCGCGCCCTCGCTGGGGCCGATCGGGATGGCGACGAGCACGAGGAGGTACGGGAGCAGCGCGACGGCCGGCGCGAGCTGGAAGATACGGCGGTCGGCCTCGGCCGGGACGATGTCTTCCTTCTGCGCGAACTTCACGCCGTCCGCGATGAGCTGTGCCCAGCCGTGGAAGCCGCCCGCGTACATGGGTCCGAGGCGGCCCTGCATATGGGCCATCACCTTGTGCTCGGTCTGCCCCACGACGAGGGGGAGGACCATGAACACGGCGAAGACGATGACGAGCCGGAGGGCGACGTCCAGTGCGTCGTTCACGCGGTATCGCCTCCGGCGGGGCGGTCGGGGGCCGGCTCGGGTGTGGGGTCCTGGGCCGGGGGCTCGGGCTGGTCGGGGGTGTCCGAAGGGGCAGTGGTGTCGGGGGCGGGCGTGGCCTCGGGGACGGGGGTGTCGCTGCGCGGGGCCTCTCCCCTGCCCGCCCCTTCCCGAACCGGGGGCTCCGCCTTCGGGCCTCCGGTCGTGTCGAATGCCGGGCGGGCGTGGTGCCAGGGAGCGTCGCTGCTTCCGGGGTGCGGCTCTGCCGTCCCCGTCCCCGACGCGTTCGGTCCTGCCTGTTCCCGTGCCCCGGCCGTCCCCGGCTTCGCCGCCTCGCGCTGCTGGCTGGCCGAGCCCTGGGACGCGCTGCGGGTACGGCGCGGGGTTGCGGGAGGTGTGGGCTCGGCGGCCGGTGCTGCCGTCTCCGGCTGCTGGCCGGCCGAGCCCTCGCTCGCGCTGCGGGCACGGCGTACCGGGCGGTCGCCCGCCGCACGCGGGGTGCGGGCCGGGCGGGACGGGGCGGGCGGGAGCTGGCCCTTGAGGGGGCCCCATTCGTTCGGGTCGGGGACGCCGGGCGGCAGCATCGTGCGCCGCTTCGGGCCGCCGTGCTCCGACTCTCCCGGCTCCTTCGCGCCCGGCCAGGCCTTCGCGACGCGTGCCGCCAGCACGAAGTCCTTGCGCAGCGGGTGGCCCTCGAAGCCCTCGGGCAGCAGCAGCGGCACCAGGTGCGGGTGGCCCTCGAAGCCGATGCCGAACATCTCGTGTGTCTCGCGCTCGTGCCAGGCGGCGCCCGCGTAGATGTCGATGGCGGTGGGAAGGACCGCCGCCTCATGCGGAACGGTCGTACGGATCAAGAGCCGACGGACCTTGCCCTTGGCCAGGGAGGCGACGTGGACGCAGACCCGGAAGCCGGTGCCCGGTTCGTCGACAGCGCTCAGCCAGTCGAAATAGGTGCACCCCAGCCGGCCGCGGGCCGTTTCGAGAGCGGCGATCCAGGAGGAGGCCGGTACGTCGACGGTCAGCAGGTCGTAGGCGTACTCGGCCGTCGCGTCCTCGCCGAAGAGCTCGGCCGCGGCGTCCGGAAGCCGGTCGTAGCTTTCCCGGTCATGGCTTTCGGTACCGGTCACTTCTGCCCCTCCCCCGGTGTCGGCGGCGCGGCGACCAGGCCGCTGCGCAGTGCGGCGGTGGAAGGACGGCTGCCGCCGCCCGTCGCATACCGCTCACCCAGCGACTCGCGGGCGATCTTCTCCTGCAGCTTGAGGATGCCCTGGAGGAGCGCCTCGGGCCGGGGCGGGCAGCCCGGGACATAGACATCGACCGGAATGATCTGGTCGACGCCCTTCGTCACGGAGTACGAGTCCCAGTACGGGCCGCCGCAGTTGGAGCAGGCGCCGAAGGAGATGACGTACTTGGGCTCGGGCATCTGCTCGTACAGCCGCTTCACGGCGGGTGCCATCTTGTCCGTCACCGTGCCGGAAACGATCATGAGGTCGGCCTGACGCGGGCCGGGAGCGAACGGGATCACACCGAGCCGGATGAAGTCGTGCCGGGCCATGGAGGCGGCGATGAATTCGATCGCGCAGCAGGCGAGCCCGAAGTTGAAGACCCAGAGGCTGTAGCGGCGGCCCCAGTTCAGGACCACCTTCATCGGCTCGGGAGCCAGGCGCGACAGAACACCGAGCCGCTTGGGCTCCGGCAGGAACGTCGGAACGGGCTGCGGTTCGGACCCCACCTCGGGCGTCGGCTCCGGTCCCGATTGCACTGCGGGCCGGTGCTCGGGGGGCGGCGGGCTCGTCACGTCCATTCGAGGACGCCCTTCTTCCATGCGTAGAGCAGTCCTACGGCCAGGAAACCGAGGAAGATGAACATTTCCACCAGAGTCGTCGCCCCATATCCGGGTGCGGCGAATACGGTCGCCCACGGAAACAGGAAGATCGAGTCGACGGCGAAGATCACGTACAGGAAGGCATACACGTAATAACGGACCTGGGTATGTGCCCATCCTTCACCCACTGGGTCCACGCCGCACTCGTACGTCAGGAGCTTCTCCGGTGTGGGAACCACGGGGCGCAGCAGTCGGCCGGCGCCGAAGGCGACGGCGACGAACAGCACGCCGATCACAGCGAGCAGTCCGACCACTGAATAGCTGTGGAAGTAGTCCGACGCGAGAACGGTCGATTCCGGCAGGTCCGCCACGTCCGCCCCTCGCTCCCTCAAACCTGTTCGACGATCTGTACGCACGGGAGTCTAGGCCCTGTTAAAGAGAGGGTAAGCAGTCGCATCGGACAACGGGTGGGGTTATCCCTACTTCACCCCACCCACGAGCCCCATGGCGTGCGCAGGCCCCGCCCGGCAGTCTGGGGCGTATGACCATGAGCCCCCTGGTGCCCGACAACGACCGGCCACCGCCCGCCCGCTTCGCCCTCGACCTGTGGACGTGGAAGGAGATCGCCCATCTCCTGGCCAACCTCCCCATGGCCATCGCCGGGTTTGTTTACACAGTGTTCATGATCGGCATCGGCGTGGGGCTTGCGGTCACGGTGATCGGTCTGCCTCTGCTCGCCGTCGGACTGCACGGGGCGCGGCTGATCGGGAGGGCCGAGCGGGGCCGGGCGCGGGCCATGCTCGGAGTGCGGATCGACGAACCGAGCCCGATGGTTCTGTCCCGCCGGGAACAGGGGTTCTTCCCCTGGCTGTGGTTGAGCCTCACGGACCCGGTGGGCTGGCGTGCGGTGCTGTATTCCTTCGTACGGCTGCCCTGGGGCGTACTCACCTTCGCCGTGACGCTCGTGAGTCTCTTCGTGCTGTGGCCGGTGCTCCCCTATACCGCGCGGCTCCTCACCAATGCCGACCGGGCGATGGTGCGCGGGCTGCTCCCGCCCTCCGACGAGCTGGAACGCAGGATCGCCGAGCTGGAGTCGGACCGCGGAGTGGTCGTCGACACGGCCGCCGCCGACCTGCGCCGCATCGAACGGGACCTGCACGACGGGGCACAGGCCCGGCTCGTCGCCCTCGCCATGGGCCTCGGTCTGGCGAAGGAGAAGCTGACGGACGACCCCGAAGCCGCCGCCCGCATGGTCGACGAAGCCCACGGAGAGGTGAAGGTCGCCCTCCAGGAACTCCGCGACCTCGCCCGCGGCATCCACCCCGCCGTCCTCACCGACCGAGGCCTCGACGCCGCACTCTCCGCCATCGCCTCCCGCTGCACCGTCCCTGTGACGGTGGGGGTGGATCTGTCGGCGCGTCCCGCGGAGGCGATCGAGGGAATCGCCTACTTCACGGTCTCGGAGCTGTTGCAGAACGTGAGCAAGCACAGCGCGGCACGTTCGGCGTCCGTCGAGGTGTGGCGGTCGGCGGACCGGCTGCTGATCCAGGTCACCGACGACGGGCAGGGCGGGGCCCGGATGGACGGTGGTACGGGCATGGCCGGGTTGGCCGAACGGCTGGGCGCCGTCGATGGGCTGTTCGTCCTCGACTCGCCGGTCGGCGGTCCCACGACGGTCACCGCGGAGCTGCCCTGGCGGGACCGGGAGAGGGAGCCGAACCGTACGGGGGCGGCCAAGCGCCCCTAGAGGCCCGGCGACCCCGGAAGGCCGGCACACCCAGGCCGGCGCCCCCGGAAGGCCGGCACGCCCGGGCCCAGCCCCCTGAGCCCCTGGCAGGGTAGGGAAAACCCCCGGTCGAAGAGGGATACCGCCCTCATGGTGCGCCGACCCGCGACCCAGCACCCTTGATGTACCGGCCGGAACCCCGAAATCACCGGAGAAACCGGCTCCATGAGAAGAAACGGACTGCACCCATGGCCACGGCATACGGACCGGACACTCGGGACCACCAGCGGTCCGGAGCCGGTTTCGGGGACCCTCCCCCGGTGAAGCACTTCTTCCCGGCCGCGCTGCGCGCGCCTTTCGAGGGCAGGACCTGGCGCGAGTTCGGCTATCTGCTGCTGAGCCTGCCGATCAGCGTGGTCCTGTTCAGCCTCTCGATCACCCTGACGACGCTGGGCATCGGCATGCTGATCACCTTCCTCGGGGTTCCGATCCTGGCCGGCGCGCTGGCCATGTGCCGCGGTTTCGGTGCGATGGAGCGGGCCCGGGCGCGCGGGCTGCTGAAGCTGGACGTGGCGGACCCGGCGCCGGTGCGCGGCAGGACCGGCGGCCTGTTGTCCTGGGTGGGCGCGGTCCTCAAGAGCGGGGTGTCCTGGCGGCATCTGCTCTACGCGCTGCTGCACCTCCCGTGGGCGATCTTCGCCTTCACTGTTTCGCTGACGCTCTGGTCGTGCGGGTGGGCCGCCCTCACCTACCCCCTGTGGCACTGGATCTACCCGACGTACGTGGGGGTCGCCGGCCTTCAGCTGTACGGCGACGGCACCCACGACGTCTACCTCAACTCCCCCTTCGACCTGGCTGCGACCAGCGTGTGCGGCCTGATACTCGTCCTCGTCACGCCGTGGATCATCCGTGGTCTGGCGGGCGTGGACCGGGTGATGGTGGCGGGGCTGCTCGGGCCGTCCCGGCTGGCGACGCGCGTCTCCGAGCTGGAGTCGGACCGCGGGGTGGTCGTCGACACGGCCGCCGCCGACCTGCGCCGCATCGAACGGGACCTGCACGACGGCGCACAGGCCCGGCTCGTCGCCCTCGCCATGGATCTGGGCCTGGCGAAGGAGAAGCTCAACGACGACCCCGAGGCCGCCGCCCGCATGGTCGACGAAGCCCACGGAGAGGTGAAGGTCGCCCTCCAGGAACTCCGCGACCTCGCCCGCGGCATCCACCCCGCCGTCCTCACCGACCGGGGCCTCGACGCCGCACTCTCCGCCATCGCCTCCCGCTGCACCGTGCCCGTGACGGTCGAGGTGGACCTGGCGTCCAGGCCCGCCCAGGCCATCGAGGGAATCGCCTACTTCACGGCCTCCGAGCTGTTGCAGAACGTGAGCAAGCATTCACACGCGACCCGCGCATCGGTCGATGTGTGGCGGACGGCGGACCGGCTGATGCTCCAGGTCACGGACAACGGGCGCGGCGGCGCCGATGTGTCCTCGGGCAGCGGGCTGGCCGGGCTGACCGAGCGGCTGGACGCGGTGGACGGCGTGCTCGTCGTGGATTCCCCGCAGGGCGGCCCGACGCGGATCACGGCCGAGCTGCCGTGGCGCGGCTGAACACACCGCACACACGCACGGAGCCGTGACAGGACCCCCCCACCCCCACTGCTCTCCCTCCCTTTGTCCCCGGCCGGGGGGGGGGGGGGGGGTGGCGGGGGGGGGGGGGGGGGGGGGGGGGCAACGTCCATGAGGGGGCGGTGGGAGTCCTACCACAAGAGGGGCCAAAGAGACAGGGGGGGGGAAGAGTGCTGGTGGGGGAAAG
>NZ_JBVJWD010000003.1:25172-132597 GCF_055602785.1 Streptomyces sp. NPDC037301 | reverse complement strand
TCCCCCCTCCCTTCCCCCCCGGCGCTTGTTCGTTCTTCTCCCCCCCCCCCCCCCCCTCCCCCGGCCCCACGGCACTGCCGATACTGGGATGCTGGACGTCATACAGCAGGCGGGACCAGCGAGCCGTGGGGGATACAGCGTGATGGTGGAGGACAGGGTGCGAGTAGTCATCGCCGAGGATTCGGTACTGCTTCGGGAGGGGCTCACCCGGCTGCTGACCGATCTCGGGCATGACGTCGTAGCCGGGGTGGGGGACGCAGAGGCGCTGATCAAGACGGTGCGCGACCTCGCCGGACAGGATGCGCTGCCCGATGTGGTGGTCGCCGATGTGCGGATGCCGCCCACCCACACCGACGAGGGCGTGCGGGCGGCGGTGCGGCTGCGCAAGGACTATCCCGGGATCGGGGTACTGGTCCTTTCGCAGTACGTCGAGGAGCAGTACGCGACCGAGCTGCTGGCCGGATCCAGCCGAGGTGTGGGGTATCTGCTGAAGGACCGGGTCGCCGAGGTCCGGGAGTTCGTGGACGCGGTGGTCCGGGTGGCGCAGGGCGGGACGGCACTGGACCCGGAAGTGGTGGCGCAGCTGCTGGGGCGAAGCCGTAAACAGGATGTCCTGGCCGGGCTGACGCCGCGCGAGCGCGAGGTGCTCAGCCTGATGGCGGAGGGCCGGACGAACTCCGCGGTGGCCAGGCAGCTGGTGGTGAGCGACGGGGCCGTGGAGAAGCACGTCAGCAATATCTTCCTGAAGCTGGGCCTGTCCCCCAGTGACGGGGATCACCGCCGGGTGCTGGCGGTGTTGACCTACCTGAACTCCTAATGAGCTGACACCCTGTCAGATGCCTGGTGAAGGTCACCGCGGGGGCCGGACGCGGCCGTCGCGGTGACCCGCGCCCGGACAAGGGCCGATCGGGGTCCTAGAACCAAAGAACGAGTGCAGAGCGTCTCCACCGAACGGCTGAGGGGCTTGCGAAACATGACAAACCGGTATCAAATCGCGTCTCAAAACGACGTCCACCATATGATCGGTCCAGGGAAGGCGACCCTTACCGACGTAGGGTGGGCCTTGGGACCGCCGGCGGGCCGGCCGGTCCCGAGCCGCCGCCCCGAGGGAGGTCCAGTTCAGTGACCAGCCAGGTCAGTAGCACAGCCGAACAGGCCGATGAGGCCAGCGAGGCGCTCGTCGGGGGACAGCGTGCCCCCCATCCCGATCGCACAGGCGCCGGCGAGAAGGAGATCCGCCGCCTGGACCGGGTGATCATCCGCTTCGCGGGTGACTCCGGAGACGGTATGCAGCTCACCGGTGACCGGTTCACCTCGGAGACCGCGTCCTTCGGGAACGATCTCTCCACGCTGCCGAACTTCCCCGCCGAGATCCGCGCCCCCGCAGGCACCCTGCCGGGGGTTTCGTCGTTCCAGCTGCATTTCGCCGACCACGACATCCTGACACCGGGTGACGCGCCGAACGTCCTGGTCGCGATGAACCCGGCCGCCCTCAAGGCCAACATCGGCGATGTGCCGCGCGGCGCCGAAATCATCGTCAACACCGATGAGTTCACCAAGCGCCCGATGGCGAAGGTCGGCTACGAGACCAGTCCCCTGGAGGACGGCTCGCTGGAGGCGTACAACGTCCACCCGGTGCCGCTGACCACCCTCACGATCGAGGCGCTGAAGGAGTTCGGGCTCTCCCGCAAGGAGGCCGAGCGCTCGAAGAACATGTTCGCGCTCGGGCTGCTCTCCTGGATGTACCACCGGCCGACCGAGGGAACCGAGGCGTTCCTTCGCGCCAAGTTCGCGAAGAAGCCGCAGATCGCCGAGGCGAATGTGACCGCGTTCCGCGCCGGGTGGAACTTCGGGGAGACGACGGAGGACTTCGCGGTCAGCTACGAGGTGGCACCCGCCTCGCAGGCCTTCCCGCCGGGTACGTACCGCAACATCTCCGGGAACCTGGCGCTGTCCTACGGGCTGGTCGCCGCGGGCCGGCAGGCTGATCTGCCGCTCTACCTGGGCTCGTACCCGATCACCCCGGCCTCCGACATCCTGCACGAGCTCAGCAAGCACAAGAACTTCGGTGTACGCACCTTCCAGGCCGAGGACGAGATCGCGGGCATCGGTGCCGCGCTGGGCGCCGCGTTCGGCGGATCGCTTGCGGTGACGACGACGTCCGGGCCCGGGGTGGCCCTGAAGTCGGAGACCATCGGGCTCGCCGTCTCCCTCGAACTGCCACTGATCGTCATCGACATCCAGCGCGGCGGCCCGTCCACCGGTCTGCCCACCAAGACCGAGCAGGCCGACCTGCTCCAGGCGATGTACGGGCGCAACGGCGAGGCCCCGGTCCCGATCGTGGCCCCGAAGACCCCGGCGGACTGCTTCGACGCCGCGCTCGACGCCGCCCGGATCGCGCTGACGTACCGCACCCCGGTGTTCCTGCTCTCGGACGGCTATCTCGCCAACGGCTCCGAGCCGTGGAAGATCCCCGAGATCGATGAACTCCCCGACCTGCGCGTCCAGTTCGCCACCGGCACGAACCATGAACTGGCCGACGGCACCGAGGTCTTCTGGCCGTACAAGCGCGACCCGCAGACCCTGGCCCGCCCGTGGGCCGTCCCCGGCACCCCCGGCCTCGAACACCGCATCGGCGGCATCGAGAAGCAGGACGGCAGCGGCAACATCTCGTACGACCCCGCGAACCACGACTTCATGGTCCGCACCCGTCAGGCCAAGGTCGACGGCATCGAGGTCCCCGACCTCGAAGTCGACGATCCGGGCGAGGCGCGCACACTCGTCCTCGGCTGGGGTTCCACCTACGGCCCCATCACCGCCGCCGTCCGCCGGCTGCGCGCCGCCGGACAGCCCATCGCCCAGGCCCATCTGCGCAACCTCAACCCCTTCCCGAGGAATCTCGGCGAGGTGCTGAAGCGTTACGACAAGGTGGTGGTGCCGGAGATGAACCTCGGCCAGCTGGCCACCCTCATCCGGGCCAAGTACCTGATCGACGCGCGCAGTTACAACCAGGTCAACGGTATGCCGTTCAAGGCCGAGCAGCTTGCGACGGCTCTCAAGGAGGCCATCGATGCCTGACACCAATGAACTCCTGCAGCTGGTGCCCAAGGCCGAGGCCAAGCAGTCCATGAAGGACTTCAAGTCCGACCAGGAAGTGCGCTGGTGCCCCGGTTGCGGTGACTACGCGGTCCTCGCCGCCGTGCAGGGCTTCATGCCCGAGCTCGGGCTGGCGAAGGAGAACGTCGTCTTCGTCTCCGGCATCGGCTGCAGCTCCCGCTTCCCGTACTACATGAACACCTACGGGATGCACTCGATCCACGGCCGCGCCCCGGCCATCGCCACCGGTCTCGCCTCCTCCCGCCGCGACCTGTCCGTCTGGGTCGTCACGGGCGACGGCGACGCGCTGTCCATCGGCGGCAACCACCTCATCCACGCGCTGCGCCGCAATGTGAACCTGAAGATCCTGCTCTTCAACAACCGGATCTACGGGCTCACCAAGGGGCAGTACTCCCCCACCTCCGAGGTCGGCAAGATCACCAAGTCGACGCCGATGGGCTCGCTCGACGCCCCCTTCAACCCGGTGTCCCTGGCCATCGGCGCGGAGGCGTCCTTCGTCGCCCGTACGATCGACTCCGACCGCAAGCACCTCACAAGCGTGCTGCGCGCAGCGGCCGACCACCCGGGCACGGCGCTGGTGGAGATCTACCAGAACTGCAACATCTTCAACGACGGCGCCTTCGAGATCCTCAAGGACAAGGAACAGGCGCAGAACGCGGTCATCCGGCTGGAGCACGGGCAGCCGATCCTCTTCGGTGCGGAGAACGACAAGGGTGTCGTGCGCGACCCGGCCACGGGTGACCTCAAGGTCGTCGCGGTCACCGAGGAGAACCGGTCGCAGATCCTCGTCCACGACGCCCACGCCGCCAGCCCCACCACGGCCTTCGCGCTGTCCCGGCTCGCCGACCCCGACACCCTGCACCAGACCCCCATCGGGGTACTGCGCAGCGTCGACCGGCCGGTCTACGACACACAGATGGCCGAACAGCTCGAGACCGCCGTCGAGTCAGACGGCAAGGGCGACCTGGCCGCACTGCTCGCGGGCAACGACAACTGGACGGTCGTCGGCTAGCGGACACCCCCAGGGATACATCGGCCGACGGCACCCTCTGGGGTACTTCCCATCGCCGGACGGGCTGAATTTCGGCCCGTCCGGCGATTGCGGTCGGGGGTACGACCGGCCACCGCGCACCATGTGGCCATGACCCCGGACCGCCCCGCGTACCGCATCAAGCGGCGCCTGCTCGGCAGAGCGCTCACCACCGAGCGCATCAGCGAGGAGAAGCTGAACAACCGGACGGCGCTCGGGGTGCTCGCCTCCGACTGCATCAGTTCGTCCGCGTACGGCTCCGAGGAGATGCTCCGGGTCCTCGTACCCGTCGTCGGCGCCGCCGCGTTCACCCTGCTCATGCCGGTGACCGGCGCGATCCTGCTCGTACTGCTGCTTCTCACGCTCTGCTACAGCGATGTCGTGATGATCTACACGCGGGCAGGCGGGTCGTACGTCGTCGCCCGGGAGAACTTCGGGCCCAACATCGCGCAGATCGCCGCCGTGGCGCTGCTCGTCGACTACATCGTCACCGTCGCCGTCCAGGTCTCGGCCGGTACCAACGCCCTGATCTCGCTCGCCCATCTGGCCGGCAACAACTTCACCGGCCTGGACCATCTCCAGCTCCCGGTCTCCGTCGCCGTCATCGTGCTGCTCGCGTACGGGAATCTGCGCGGGGTCCGCGAGGCGGGCCGGGCCTTCGCGCTGCCCGCCTATCTCTTCATGGCCGCCGTCGGCCTCGTCCTTCTCGTCGCCGCACTGCGTGGGCTCACGGGCGAGCTGCCGCGCGCCGATCTGCACGCCGCCGGGGCCGTGCCGCTCGGCACTCCGGGCAACGGCTGGCTCTACGGCGCCTCGCTCTTCATCGTGCTGCGCTCGTTCGCCAACGGCGGCTCGTCCCTCACCGGGCTCGAAGCGATCTCCAACGGCATCTCCACGTTCCGCGAACCCCAGGGCCGCAACGCCCGCCGCACCCTCATCACGATGAGCTGCGTGCTCGGTGTCCTGGTCCTCGGCGTCTCCACGCTGGCGCACTTCACCCATGCCGTCCCGTACACCGACGGCACACCCACCGTCATCGCGCAGGAGGCCCATCTCGCGTTCGGCGGCGGGCCGTTCGGTACGGCCGGGCTGGTCTTCGTGCAGCTGGCGACCGCGCTGGTCCTCTACACCGGCGCCAACACCCCGTTCACCGGCTTCCCGTACCTCGCCAGCTTCGTCGCCGAGGACCGGTTCCTGCCGAGGATGCTGACCCGGCGCGGGCACCGGCTGGCGTTCTCCAACGGCATCATCGCGCTGACCGTCGTCTCCCTGGCGCTGCTGCTGGCGACCGGCGCCAGCGTGGACAGGCTGGTGGCGCTGTACGCGATCGGCGTGTTCACCGCCTTCACCATGGCCGGGGCCGGCCTCACCGCGTACCACCTGCGGCGCCGGGAGCCGTACCGCAGGCTGAAGATCGCGGTCAACGGGCTCGCCGCGGTCATCTCGGCCGCCGTCGTACTGATCTTCGCGGTCACCAAGTTCACCGAGGGCGCCTGGCTGGTCGTGGTCGTCTTCCCGCTCGGGGTCTGGGCGCTGATGCGGATCAACCGCGAGTACCGGCAGGAGGCCGCCGTGCTGCACGGCATCCAGGCGCCGGGCGCCGACCGCTCGCGATACCGCCGCCATCTGGTCTTCGTCCTCGTCGAGACGCTCGACCTGGCGACGCTGAAGGCCCTGCAGTACGCCCATGAGCTGCGTCCGGACGAGATCCGGGCGGTGCACTTCGCGATCGACGAGGCGTACGCCAGGCGGCTGGCCGCCCGGTGGGAGGCGACGGCCGCCACGTCCGTGTCCCTGGAGCTGGTCGAGTGCCCCGACCGGCGGCTGCGCCATGCGATGAAGGAGCTCGCGTCCCGCACCACGGAGGACGGGGACACCTGGCTGACGGTGCTGGTGCCCCGGCGGACGTACAGCAACGCGCTCGGGAAGCTGCTGCACCGGGGCACGGGTGAGCAGATGGCGAGGACGCTGGCGCAGCTGCCGCACGTGGCGGTGACGATCCTGCCGTTCAACGTCTCGCGGGCGCTGCAGACGATGGAGGAGGGGCACGCGCCTCAGCCGGACTGAGCCTGCTCCTTCTTCTCGGCGTCATACGCCTCGCGCGCCGCGTGCACGGCGTCCAGGCGCTGCTCCGTCCAGCGGGCCAGCGCCCACACCTGCTCGGCGGCCTCCCGGCCCAGCCCGGTGAGCGAATAGTCCACCCGCGGCGGGATCACCGGCTTCGCGTCCCGGTGCACGAAGCCGTCGCGCTCCAGCGTCTGGAGGGTCTGGGCCAGCATCTTCTCGCTGACGCCGCCGACCTCGCGGCGCAGCTCGCTGAAGCGGTACGAGCGCTCCAGCAGGGCGGCGAGGACCAGGACGCCCCAGCGGCTGGTGACATGTTCGAGCACCAGCCGGGAGGGGCACATCTGCCGGTTCACATCAGGCTTCCTGCTCAGGTCACTCACGCTCATGCCAGTACCTTACTTCAAAGTTGGTACTTTCGATTGGTTAGTGCACCCCGTACAGTGAGTCTGCGAGCCCAAACAAGGACCAGTGCCACCAAAGAGGAGAAACCCCCCATGAGCATCGTTGTCACCGGAGCCACCGGAGAGCTCGGCCGTCTCGTCATCGACCAGCTGCTCACCGCCGTGCCCGCGAACGAGATCGTCGCCGTCGTCCGCAACGAGGAGAAGGCCGCCCCGCTCGCCGCCCGCGGCGTCGAGCTCCGCGTCGCCGACTACGACCGCCCCGAGTCCCTCAAGGACGTCTTCCGGGCCGGTGACCGCGTCCTGCTCATCTCCGGCAGCGAGGTCGGCAAGCGCGTGCCGCAGCACACCGCCGTCATCGACGCGGCCAAGGCGGCGGGCGTCGCCCAGCTCGCGTACACCGGCGTGCTGGGCGGCCCCGACGCCGACTTCAAGCTGGCCGACGAGCACAAGGTCACCGAGCGACTGATCCTCGACTCCGGGCTGCCGCACACCCTCCTGCGCAACGGCTGGTACACCGAGAACTACACCGCCAACCTCGCCCCCGTCCTGGAGCACGGCGCCGTCGTCGCCAACGCGGGCGACGGACGGGTCGCCTCCGCCACCCGCGCCGACTACGCCGCCGCGGCAGCCGCGGTGCTGACCGGTGAGGGTCACATCGGCGCGGTCTACGAGCTGAGCGGCGATGTCGCCTGGTCGTTCGCGGACTACGCGGCGCAGCTCGCCGAGGCCACCGGCAAGGAGATCGTGCACAAGAACGTCCCGGCCGCCGTGCACCAGGAGATCCTGGTCGGCGCCGGTCTGCCCGAGGGGTTCGCGGCGATCCTCGTCGACGTAGACGCCGCGATCGAGCGCGGACTGCTCGCCGGTACGAGCGGTGACCTGGCCCGGCTGATCGGCCGGCCGACGACGCCGCTCGCCGAGACGGTGGCCGCGGCGGTGGCCGCGGCGTAACTCCGCTCCCCGCGCCTCACGGGCCCCATGTCATGACCGTATGGCGATACGGCTATGACATGGGGCCCTCCCGGCGCTACCGTCGTCCAGTCGGCGGAGCAGTTGACACAGACGTGCCGGGAGGGCCCGTGAAGGGAACAAATGAACAACGGGCCGGGCTGCTGTCCGGTATCGGCGCCTACGCCCTGTGGGGCATCGTCCCGCTGTTCTGGCCGCTGCTGAAGCCCGCCGGCGCGATCGAGATCCTCGCCCATCGCATGGCCTGGTCCCTCGGGGTCGTCGGCATCGCACTGCTGGTGCTGCGCCGCTGGTCCTGGATCGGTGAGCTGATACGGCAGCCGAAGAAGCTCGGCCTGATATCGGTCGCCGCGGCCGTGATCACGGTCAACTGGGGTCTGTACATCTGGTCCGTGAACAACGGCCATGTCGTCGAGGCCTCGCTCGGCTACTTCATCAATCCGCTGGTCACCATCGCCATGGGCGTTCTGCTCCTCGGCGAACGGCTGCGCCCCGCGCAGTGGGTGGCGGTCGGCACCGGTGTCGCGGCGGTGCTCGTGCTGGCGATCGGGTACGGACGTCCGCCGTGGATCTCGTTGACACTGGCGTTCTCCTTCGCGACATACGGCCTGGTGAAGAAGAAGGTCAACATGGGCGGCCTGGAGTCGCTCACCGCCGAGACCGCCGTACTGTTCCTGCCCGCGCTCGGCTACCTGCTGTGGCTGGGCGCGCAGGGCGATGCGACTTTCACCTCCGAGGGCCTCGGTCATTCGGCGCTGCTGGCCGCGACGGGGGTCGTCACAGCCACGCCGCTCGTCCTTTTCGGGGCGGCGGCCATCCGCGTACCGCTCTCCACGCTGGGCCTGCTGCAGTATCTGGCGCCGGTCTTCCAGTTCGTCCTCGGCATCCTGTACTTCCATGAGGAGATGCCGCCGGAGCGGTGGGCCGGGTTCGCCCTGGTGTGGCTGGCGCTCACCCTGCTGACGTGGGACGCGTTCCGGACGGCGCGGCGGACGAGGGCGCAGGCGCAGACTCGTGCGGCCCAGCTGGCGGCGCAGCAGACACCGACGGCCGGGGATTCCGCTTCGTCCTCCTCCGCCGCAACCCCAGCGAAGTGACCAGCGCCCCCGCCGCCACCATCACCACCGGGACGACGAGCGCCGCCCGATAGGCCGCCAGGGCGGCTCCGGGCGAGCCGTCCGTGCCCGCCGACGCGATCCCGTACACCGCCGTCACCGCCGAGATCCCGACCGCCGAGCCGAACTGGGTCGAGGTGTGCAGCAGCCCGCCCGCCAGGCCCTGTTCCCGGTCCGGTACGCCGTCGGTCGCGGCGATCGTCAGCGGACCGTAGGCCAGGGCGAAGGCGGTCCCGGTGAGGATCAGGGTCGGGAACATCGCCGCGTACGACCAGTCCATCCCGACCGGCAGGAACAGTCCGTACGAGACGATGGCGACGACGAAGCCGCCGAGGACGACCCGGACATTGCCGAACCGGTTCACCAGGCGCGGGGTGAGGGTCGGTGCGATCACCGCGTCGGCGCCCATTGCCACCAGGGCGAGCGCGGTCCGGAGCGAGGACCAGCCGCGCAACTCCTGGAGGTAGAGCGTCACCACGAACTGGAAGCCGAAGAAGGAGCCCACGAAGAGCAGGGCACCGAGGTCGGCACGGATCACCGATGCCCGGCGCAGCAGGGCGAGTCTGACCAACGGGGCCGAGGAGCGCCGCTCTATCAGGACAAAGGCCGCGATCATGAGCAGCCCCGCGGCGAACGCCCCCGCCGACCGTTCCCAGTCCGCCGCCCCGTGCTCCAGGCGCACGATCCCGTACGCGAGCAGCAGCATCGCCCCGGCCGCCGCGGCGGCTCCCGCCAGATCGAAGCCGCCGGTACGGACCGGACGCTCCTCGGCCGGGACGATCCGGATCGCGGCGAGCAGGATGGCGCCGGCCAGCAGCACGGGCGCGAAGAACACCCAGCGCCAGCCGAGCTGGGTGAGGAGCCCGCCGATGACGAGTCCGAGCGAGAATCCGCCGGCCGCGGTGCCCGCGAAGACGAGCAGCGCCTTGTCGCGCTGCGGCCCCTCTTCGTAGGAGGTGGTGATGAGCGACATCGCGGCCGGGGTCATGAAGGCGGCGGCCACCCCGGTGACGAAGCGGGCGGCGATCAGCATCCAGCCCTGTTCCGCGAAGCCGCCGAGGCCGGAGAAGAGCAGGAAGACGGTGAGCCAGATCAGGAACATCCGCCGCCTGCCCAGCAGATCGGCGGCGCGTCCGCCGAGCAGGGTGAACCCGGCGTATCCGAGGACGTACGCGCTCATCACCCAGGCCGTGGTGCCGGTCGACAGACCGAGATCGGCCCTGACCGAGGGCACGGCCACGGCGAGCATGGCGACGTCGATGCCCTCCAGGAAGATCGTGCCGCACAGGACGAGAAGCAGGACGCGGGCGCGGGCGGTCATGGCGTCCGGCGCCTCCGGAACGTCCGAGGCGTCCGGGGCGGGTGGTGCGGGCACGGCAGACACAGTTGTCCCCTTCGGGTACGTGAATGGAGGGTTACCCGGAAGAGGGTCGGTTCCCTCTTGTAACCAATGGCATCGTGCGCCAGCATCGATCGCCATGGAAGAAGGCACTTCGAAGTCACCGAGTCACCTCAAAGGCACCGCGGGCACGGCCGAGCTGATCGGCGACCCCGATCCGTTCCAGTGGGACACCCGCGAGGGCTGCGAGGTGCGGCAGATCCTCGACCGGGTCGCCGACAAGTGGTCGCTGCTCGTCATCGCCCTGCTGGACCGGCGCAAGCTCCGCTTCACCCAGCTGCGTCGCGAGATCGACGGCATCAGCCAGCGGATGCTGACGGTCACCCTGCGCCAGCTGGAGCGGGACGGACTGGTTGAGCGGACGGTCCACGCCGTGGTGCCGCCGCGCGTGGAGTACGAGTTGACACCGCTCGGAGGCACGCTGCACACCACGATCCGGGCGCTCGTCACCTGGACCGAGGAGCACCGGGGCGAGATCGCGATGGCGCGCGCCGCCTACGACGCCCGCGAGGCCGCGGACGCTCAATTTTAGTTACCGAGTTGCTTTTTTGACTTGGTTGCGTTTCCCTGGGGGCCCACGGAACCGCAACCGAGGAGCGACTCCATGCCCGCATCCGCGCCCACCACCCACGTACTGATCGTCGGCTCGGGTCCGACCGGCCTGGCCCTGGCCTGCGATCTGGCCCGGCGCTCCATCGACGTACGGATCATCGACAAGTCCGCCGAATTTCCGCGCAGTTCGCGGGCCAAGGGCCCCAACCCCCGCTCCTTGGAGGTCCTGGAGGACCTCGGCGTCGTGGACAGGGTCCTGGCCGCGGGCTCGGCGCCGCTGCCCATGCGCAAGTACCGGAACGGGCTGCCGATCGCCGACGCCGACCCGTTCGGGGCATCGCACCCGACGCCGGACACCCCGTACGACCGGTGGTGGCTGATCGCCCAGTGGCGGCTGGAGGAGATCCTGCGGGACCGCCTGGCGGAGTACGGCGTACACGTCGAACTCGGCGCGGAAGCCAATCGGTTGACGGTGGGCTCCGACTCCGTATTCGTCGGGCTCGCAGACGGCCGGAGCATCGGGGCGCGGTACGTGGTGGGCTGCGACGGCGGCCACAGCCCGGTGCGGGGGCTGCTCGGCGTCCGCTTCGAGGGGAAGACGACCGAGGAGCAGATGATGGTCTGCGGGGACGTGGAGGCGGACGGCCTCGACCGCGGCTACTGGCACCAGTGGTTCGACGAGGACGGCGCCGTGATGCTGTGCCCGATCCCGGGTACGCGCTCGGGCTGGTGGTTCCAGGCGGGGCCGGAGCGGGACCGGGCGGGAGCCCCCGTACCGCCCTCGCTGGAGAGCTTCCGGCGGCTCTTCGCCAAGCACACCGGACTGCCGGGCACCCGCCTGACGCAGGCCACCCTGCTGTCCACGTACCGGGTCAACGAGCGCATGGCCGACCGCTACCGGGCGGGTCGCGTACTGCTGGCCGGGGACGCCGCGCATGTGCACTCCATCGCGGGCGGACTGGGCATGAACACCGGGATCCAGGACGCGTTCAACCTGGGCTGGAAGCTCGCCCGGGTCGTCACCGGCCAGGCTGATCCCGGCCTGCTGGACACGTACGAGGAGGAGCGGCTGCCCGTGGCCTCCTGGGCGCTGGACATCAGCTCCGAGCGACTGCGGGTCACCCTCGATGCGATCAGGCAGCCGGGCGGCGGCCTGGACTCGGCGTTCACCGGGGAGACCACGGGCCTCGGCCTGGGCTACCACTGGAGCTCACTCTCCCCCGCAGGCTCCACCGCCCGCCTGCGAGCGGGCGACCGCGCCCCGGACGCCCCCTGCCGCGATGCCGAGACGGGCGCACCGACCCGGCTGTTCGAGGCGTTCGCCGGACCGCACTTCACCCTGCTGGGCTTCGGCCCGGCCACGGCGGACGCGCTGCGGGCGATGGAAACGGCGTACGGCGACGCGGTACGGGCGTACGGGGTGGACGCCGAAGCACGGCGCGGCCTGACCGACGACGCAGGCCACGCCCGCTCGGCGTACGGCATCGAAACGGGCACCGACACCCTCGTCCTGATCCGCCCGGACAACCACGTGGGGCTGATCGCGCCGGCCGACGACGGCCGGGCTGTCATGGGCTACCTGGACCACCTGAGCGGTACGGCATTCAGGCGGCTTTGAGCGCGTCACGGTGGGCAATCCCAGAACTACCACATGCTTATATTTTTCTGACATGTTATGAGCCGATTCACGCACACGTCCTGGAACTCCCGCGTGCTCCTGCGCACCGCCATCGCCGCCCTGTCCACGCTGTCCTTCCTCATCTGCGGAACCTCACCCACCACGCATGCGGACGACATCGTGGAGCAGGTCCACCCGTCCGGCCTCGGCCCCGTCGATCCGTGGTTCCGCCTCCAGGACGACCCCTCGAACAGCGGCTGGACCCCGGTGGTACGGCAGCCGAGGGATCGAGTGCCACGGACATCGGCGCCGGCCTCCTGAGACGGCGCGGTCGGGCGGATACGGCGGGTGCCCCAGGGATTGGGGCAGAATCCATGTCCCCACCCGGCCGGATCTATGTCCCCACCCGGCCGGCCCGGGACTCCAGATAGCGCCGTTCGGCGATGCTGGCGGTGGACTTCGCGGCGCGCCGGTAGTGCTCGTACGCCCCGGCCGTGTCGCCGGTCTTCTCCAGCAGATGCGCCCGTACGGACAGCAGCCGGTGATGCCCGACCATCCGCTCGTCACTGTCCAAGGTGGCCAGCAGGGCCAGCCCGGCGGCCGGGCCCTCTGTCTCGGCGAGCGCGATCGCCCGGTTGAGGGTGACCATCGGGTTGGGTGCGATCCGTTCCAGGATCAGGTAAAGGGCATGCACCTGCGGCCAGTTGGTCTCCCCGGCCGTGGCCGCGTCGGCGTGTGTGGCGGCGATGGCGGCCTGCAGCTGGTAAGGCCCCAGCGCCGGAGGGGCCAGTGACGCCTTGACCAGCTCAATGCCCTCGTCGATCAGCCCGCGGTCCCACTTCGTACGGTCCTGCTCGTCCAGCGGCACCAGGTCGCCGGCCGCCGTCGTACGTGCCTCCCGGCGGGCGTGGGTCAGCAGCATCAGCGCGAGCAGCCCGGTCACCTCGCCGCCCTCGGGCAGCTGCGCGTGCACCATCCTGGCCAGCCGGATCGCCTCGTGCGCGAGGTCGGCGCGGTGCAACTCGCTGCCCGAGGACGCGGTGTAGCCCTCGTTGAAGATCAGGTAGAGCACGTGCAGGACGACTCGTAGCCGCTCCTCGCGCTCCGCGCCGTCCGGCAGGCTGAACGAGCTGCCGGCGGCCTTGATGCGCTGCTTGGCCCGGCTGATCCTGGCCGCCATCGTGGCCTCCGGCACCAGGAACGCGCGGGCGATCTCGGCGGTGGTCAGGCCGCCGACCGTCCGCAGCGTCAGGGCGGTCTGGGAGGCCGCGGTCAGCGTCGGATGGCAGCACAGGAACAGCAGGACGAGCGTGTCGTCGGTGTCCGGTACGTCCTCGGGCATCACCTCGGTGGCCGTTGCCGCCTCCCGCTCGCGGCGCGCGTGGTCACTGCGCATCTGGTCGATGAGCCGCCGGGACGCGACGGTCACCAGCCAGCCGCGCGGGTTGTTCGGCACTCCCTCGGCCGGCCACTGCGCGGCGGCGGCGAGGACGGCCTCCTGCACGGCGTCCTCACACCCTTCGAACTGGCCGTGCCGACGTACCAACGTGCCGAGGACCTGCGGCGTGAGCTCACGCAGCAGGTCCTCGATGGGTGGCGCTGTCATGCCTCCAATTGTCCGTCGGCGAACATCACCTGTCGCACCTCGATGCCCAGACCGTCGACCGCGGCGTCCGGGATCTGCGATGCCAGCTCGATCGCCCGCTCCTTGTTCTCGCAGTCGATCAAGTAGAAGCCGCCCAGGTACTCCTTGGACTCCAGGAAAGGTCCGTCGGTCACCACCGGCTGGCCGTTGCGTACGGACACCACGGCGGCCTGTGACGGGTCGACCAGCGCCTGCGTGGTGATCAGCTCACCGGACTTCTTCAGCACCTCGATGAACCTGCCGTGGCCGGCGCCGATGGCCGCCTTCTCCTCGTCGCTCAGCGCGTCCATCACGGCCGGGTTGATATGCATGCTGATCAGGAACTTCATCTCGTACTCCTCGTGGTTCGCGCGCCCCGGCGGGGCCCTTCGACCGGTTGGTCGGAGCCGCCGCCGCCGTCTTGACATCCCCGCCCGAACGTTCGCATGAGTTTTTCGCCGTCGCACCGCCCGGACCGCGAGGACGTCATTTCTGGTGACGCCCCGCCGTGGCAGGCGCGAGAGATTTCCGTCCGTACCGATGTCAAGAAGCTCTCGACCACTCCGACCAACCGGCGAGACGTCGAGAGAACAGGAAGTTTCGGATATGCGAGTCAACCGGGCATGGCTGGGACTGGTCGTCCTCATGCTGCCGACCTTGCTCGTCGCGATGGACATGACAGCATTGCTTCTCGCCCTCCCACGGCTGAGCGCCGACCTGGGTGCCACCAACATCCAGCAGCTGTGGATCAGTGACAGCTACGGACTCATGGTGGCCGGCCTGGTCATCACGATGGGTACGCTCGGCGACCGGATCGGCCGCCGACGGCTGCTGATGATCGGCGGAGCGGCGTTCGCGGTGCTGTCGGTCGTGGCCGCCTTCGCGGTCAGCCCGCTGACGCTGATCGTCGCGCGTGCGCTGCTGGGCGTCGCCGGCGCGACCCTGGCGCCCTCCACACTTGCCTTGATCACCAACATGTTCCGCGACGAACGACAGCGCGGGAAGGCCATCGCGATCTGGGCGACCTGCCAGTTCACCGGCGGCGCGCTCGGACCCGTACTCGCCGGATTCCTGCTCCAGTACTTCTGGTGGGGATCGGTGTTCCTGGTCGCCGTGCCGGCGATGGCGTTGCTGCTGCTCGCCGGGCCGGTCCTGCTGCCGGAGTTCCGCAGCGACCAGTCCGGCCGGCTGGACCTGGCCGGCGTCGGACTGTCGCTCGCGGCGGTCCTTCTGATGGTCTACGGCATCAAGCAGTTGACCGTGGAGAGCGTGCCGGTCGTGCCGGCGATGGCCCTCGTCGTCGGCGCGGCCATCGGATTGCTGTTCGTACGCCGGCAACTGCGACTGGAGACGCCGCTGCTGGACCTGCGGCTGTTCCGCAACCGCCCGTTCACGGCCGTATTCGTCGCGCTGGGCCTGGCCGGCGCCGCCATGGCCGGTACGGGCCTGCTGGTGACCCAGTTCCTCCAGAGCGTGCTGGGCTTCTCGCCGGCCGCGTCGGCGGTGCTGTTCGCGCCCATGGGCCTGGGCGTGGCGGCCGGCACCATGGCCGCGCCGGCGCTGGCCCGGCGAATGAAGCAGACGACCGCGATCGCCGGCGGGCTGGCGGGGTCGGCGCTGGGCAGCCTGCTGCTGGTCGGCGCCGACGGTGCGAACGCCCTGCCGATGGTGATGACCGGCATCACCGTACTGGCGCTGGGC
The DNA here is from genome assembly GCF_055602785.1 of Streptomyces sp. NPDC037301. Classification (NCBI taxonomy): domain Bacteria; kingdom Bacillati; phylum Actinomycetota; class Actinomycetes; order Kitasatosporales; family Streptomycetaceae; genus Streptomyces; species Streptomyces sp. NPDC037301. The sequence continues at coordinate 117,001 of NZ_JBVJWD010000003.1, read as the reverse complement.
ACCGGCCCGCTGTTCGCGCTGGGCACCGGGCTGATCGTCGGGTCCGTACCGCCGGAGCGCGCCGGCTCGGCGGCGTCGATGTCGGAGACCGGCAACTACTTCGGCGGCTCGCTCGGCCTCGCGCTGCTCGGCGTGGTGGCCGCGGTGGTCTACCGCAGCCGGATGGACGGCACGTCCGACTCGCTGGCCGACACGGTCGCCGCCGGCCGGCACCTTCCCCCCGGCCAAAGCGCGGAACTGCTGCACACCGCGCGGGAGGCGTTCACCGCCGGCCTGCACGTCACGGGCGTCATCGCCGCGGTCGTCTTCGCCGGGCTGGCCGTACTTATCCTGGCCATGCGCCGGGCAACCCGGACCACCCCGGCCGCACTCCCCGACTACGAGGCGACTCGCTCATAACGAGGTCGGCCGCTCACTCCCCGCCCTCCCCCTCTCCCTTGGCCGCGCATTCCACCCAGAGCAGTTTCCCGCCCTGCCCCGGCAACCCACCGCGCATGGGGTACGCGCCCCAGCTCTCCGCATAGAGGGTGACGAGGTACAGCCCCCGCCCCCGCTCGGCCAGCTCTTCCGGGGCCTCGGCGCTCCACCGGAAGGGGGCGGGGATATGGGGGTTGGTGTCCCAGACGCTCAGCCGGATTCGGCTGCGCCCGGCGTCGCGCAGGCGCAGGGAGTACGCCCCCGAGGAGTGCAGGTAGGCGTTGGTGACCAGTTCGCTCGCCAACAGTTCGGCGATCTCGGCGAGTTCGCGCATGCCGTGCACGCGCAGGATCGTACGGAGCGTCGATCGGGCCACGCCGGGGGCGCGGGGATCCTGCGGGAGTTGGAGGGTGTACGTCCAGGGCGGGGATACCGTGGTACTGACCATGGAAGTCTCCGTTCACGGAGGGAAGTTGGCAGGTGCGCTTCGGGTTGCCCGGTGACGAGGCCGCTCCGTCGAGCGGGGTACTTCCGGGCGGGTGGCCTGAGGCAGAGACTAGACTCCATTGGCAAAGATGTTTTGCGAAACTTCGAGAAAATCCATCCTGATTCCCTCGTGTGAGTGACGCCCCAACCCTTCGACATCCAGGAGGAGTTCGATGGCAGCGAGGCCAGCGCCCACGGCCCGCCGCACCCGTCTTGCAGGTGAGCTCCGCAAGCTCAGGGAACGCGCGGGAATGACCGCCACCGAGGCCGCGAAGCAGCTGGGAACCAGTTCAGGACAGCTGAGCAATGTGGAGAGCGCTCGATTCGGCGTAAGCCCGGAGCGTGTGCGGGCCATGGCTCACACCTATGCCTGTGCCGAACCGGCTTACGTGGAAGCGCTGGCGGCCATGGCAAGTGACAGATCGACCGGCTGGTGGGAACAGTACCGGGGCATCCTGCCGAGGGGCCTGCTCGACCTCGCCGAATTCGAGCACCACGCAACCGCGTTGCGCACCGCGTACACCTGCCACATCCCTGGGCTGCTTCAGACCGCGGATCACGCGCGCGAGGTATTCGGCCAAGTTGTGCCCGAGCTGTCGCCGCCGGAGATCGAACACCGCGTCTCCCACCGGATCAAGCGGCAGGACGTCATCTACCGGACGTCGCCCACCCCGTACTCAGCTGTTGTCCACGAGGCCGCACTCCGGATGAAGTTCGGAGGTTCCAGCACAGCGCGAAAGCAGCTGGAACACATTCTGACGATGAGCGAACACCCGGATATCACCGTGACCGTGATTCCGTTCGACGCCGGGGCATACCCGGGCTCCGGGCAGTCGCTCGCCTACGGGGTCGGTCCTGTGCCACAGCTCGACACGGTGCACCTCGACCAGTCACACGGATCCGTGCTGCTCGATGCCGGGGCCCAGTTGCTGAAGTACCGGACGCTTCTCGACCGAATGGACGCGGTCGCCCTCACGCCCAGGAAGTCCCGGGACTTCATCCGTCGCATCGCACAGGACCTCTGAAAGGACGCCACCGTGCCCACACCCTTCTGGCAGAAGTCGTCGTACTGCGGCGAGGGGGACGCCTGCATACACATATGCGCCTCCCCTACCGGCACCATTGGCCTGACCGAGTCCGGCGACCCGCGCGGCGCGACGATCCGCACCGCCCCCATCGCCCTGGCCGCCCTTCTCCGCGCCCTGAAGAAAGACGCCCTCCATGACTGACATCCCCACCGACCTCACCTGGATCCGCGCCGCCCCCGAGGGCGAGGAGGGGCCCGGCCCCTGGATCGAGATCGCTTTCGGCCCGGACGAACTCGTCCACCTCCGCGAGACCGGCGACCCCACCAACATCGTCACCACCACCCAGACCAAATGGGACGCCTTCACCAAGGGCGTCCAGGCCGGCGAGTTCGACCACTTCATCGAGAGCGACGACGAGGGAAGCCCACCCTCCCCCCACTGACACCCGCCCCCCGCGAAAACGTGACACATCACGGGCCGACCGTCACGTTCGCGCGGTACGGGGTGTCCTTCTCCGTGGGCGGTTCGGCGTCCGGGCCGAGCCAGAGGTGTACACCCTCGGGGCCGGTCGCCCTGCCGGCGTGCTACTCCTCAGTCGTTCGTGGCGTGCCGGGCGCGGTGGGCCCGTACCTTGTGAAGGTTTCCGCAGCGTTCCATCGCGCACCAACGGCGCCTGCCCGGCCGTGAGGTGTCGACGAAGAGCAACTTGCAGCTGTCGGAGCCGCATTCGCGGATTCGGTCGGCGTACGGGCCGGTGAACAGCTCCACCGCGTCGCGGGCAACGGTCGACAGAAGGGCACTGCCGGTGGAGTCCGGGGCCCATGCGAGGCCGCCGGAGTCGGCGTCGATACGAGGGACGAGCGGGGGCTCGGCCGCCGTGGCGTTCACCGTGGCGAGGTCGGCCGGGGCGAGGGGGCGGCCGTGCGCGCGGGCAGCGGTCAGATTCCAGAGCGCGGCGCGCAGCTCGTGCGCCCGCCGCAGCTCCGCCGCACTCACCGAAAGCGACAGTCCGTCCGGCAGTCGGCTCTCGCCCGCCCATCGCACCAGGTCGGCGGGGGTGTGCAGCACCTCGTACGCGGCGTACCGCGCGTACCCGCCGGTGGGCAGCAACTCCAGGCACAGGGCGCCGGGATCGAAGCGGTAGGGACGACCCTCCGGCGTACGGAGAATCAGGCCCGGCGTGCCCGTTGCCAGCTCGGTCATGTAACCACTATAAACGGTTTCCATGACTCTGGACTGGAAGATCGTCATCGACGCGTCCGACCCGCACGCCCAGGCCGCCTTCTGGGCCGAGACCCTCGGCTACCTGGTCGAGGACAACAGCACACTGATCGAGCGGCTGCTCGGCTTCGGGGCGGTGCCGGAAGAGGCGACGGTCCTGGTCCACGGCCGCCGGGCCTTTCGCGATCTCGTGGCGGTCCGGCACCCGGACGATCCGTACGAGGCGGAGAGCGGGACGGGCCTCGGGCGACGGCTCCTGTTCCAGCGCGTACCGGAGGCCAAGACGGTGAAGAACCGGCTCCACCTGGACGTACACGCGGGACCGGAGCGACGCGACGCAGAGGTGAAGCGGCTGGAGGCGCTGGGCGCGACGGTGCTCCACAGGGTCGAGGAACCGGGGGGCACGTGGACTGTTCTCGCCGATCCCGAGGGCAATGAATTCTGCGTGCAATAGCTGCGGACGCGGCTGCCGATGCTGACCGGCAGGAGCCCGAAGATCAGCACGCCGGCGCGGCGGGTGGCTCAGGGCGCAGGGGCGGGGCGGGGGCGGGGCGCGCGGATGACGGACGCCGGGTCCGGGCCGGAACCCTGCCGCACCCTCCGGTGCGATCAGCAGGGTTTCCGCCCCGGACCCGGGCCACCCGGTTCAGCCCTCCACCACGTCCTGCGGATACCAGCGCAGCTCCACGGTGTTGCCGTCCGGGTCCCGGACGTACACCGACTGCGCCTCGCCCCGGGCACCGGAGCGGCTGACCGGGCCTTCCAGCACGGTGAAGGTGCCCGAGTCGATGACCTGTTGCCAGTCCAGCGGTTCAACGACCAGGCAGATGTGGTCGACGTTCGATGCGGAACGCGGCCGGCCCAGCAGATCGATGATCACGCCCGGACTGACCCGTACCGACGGGAACGGGAACTCACCGGCCCGCCACTCGTCCACCCTGATCGGCTCCAGGCCGAGTGGGCCGCAGTAGAACTCCAGTGCGCGCTCGACATCCTGCACGTTGAGCACCAGGTGATCGAAGTCCTTGACTCTTACTCGCACGGCACAACCTTTCAGCCATTCACATTCGGTTCGGAGCGGAGCGGTTCAAGGAACCGCAGGAGCCGGAGGAGCCGGAGGCCAGGGGACCTCGGCCAGCAGCGGCAGGATCTGCTCCTCCTCGTAATCCAGATGTGCGTTCAGCTCCATGGACATCCTGTCCAGCTCCGCGCGGAACCGCTCGGGATCCACGATGCCGATGTCCGCCAGCAGCGCCACCAACTCGCCCTGGACCCGCGCGATCGTGCGGTGTTCGTCGGCGAGCCGGGCGAAGGTGTCGGTCAAGTGCGGGTGGTAGCGGGCGATTCCGGGGAACAGGTGCGCGTCCTCGCTGGTGTGGTGGAATTCCAGTGCGTTGCAGAACGCCAGGCAGCGCTGCCTGATCTGGAGTCCCAGACCCGGGGCCGGTGGTTCACCGGGGCCCCGGTGGGCCGCCCGTGCAGCGAAGTGGGCGTCGGCCTCCGTCTTTACCTGGCGCAACTGGCCCCGCAGCCAGGTGTGGACCTCCATGACCTTGTCGGCGAGGCTGTTGACCTCGCGTGGGCCCTCCCAGCCGTCGGGCTCGGCGCGCTCCAGCACCACGACCGGCAGGAGCCGAGGCGTCCGGGTCTGGTAGTCGCCGTATCCGGGCGCTGCTTTCACCGCGTGTGCGAACAGTTCCTCGCGCCGCGCTCCCTCGGCGGGAACCGCGAGGGCCTGGAAGGTACGGGTGCCGACCTCCACCCGTACCACGGGGTGGGCGAGCAGGTTGTGGTACCAGTCGGGGTGGGCCGGGGCGCCGAGGTTGGAGCCGACGATCAGCAGCGAATCACCGTGGCGGACATAGCCGAGAGGAGTGGTGGTCTCCCTCCCCGACCTCGCGCCGGTGGTCGTCAGCAGGAGCAGATCGCCGCTCTCGAAGGGGCCGCCGACCTTCCCTCCATTGGCGCGGAACTCCTCGATGACTGATTGATTGAACGATGTGGGCATACGGTTGCGTGTCTCCGGAGGATGCGGATGAAGCCCGCAGTGACTGCGGGAACGGCTGATCGTGCTGCGCACGGGACGGAGCCACCGCACGGCCGACCGCCGGACACGGCCTGCCGGTAACTACGGTGCACAATCACAGGACTTGGTGTCGAGACGGCGCACATGACAGTGCCGGGCCGCGCGAACGGCAGATGATGACGTGCGGCTGCTGCGCTACGTCACATACAGGGCGCGGAGTATGAACTCATCACGGACCCCTTGGATGAAGGGTGTTCGCCCGACCACCGGCCGGCCCACTGCTCTTTGGCCGGCGTCACGCGACACCGGTCTCATTACACGCAGTGGGCCATCGCCTGTCAACGCCGAAGTGCGTGCACCCGGGCGGACCTTAGGCTTGATCCATGCCCATCCCACCCGCATATGCCCTCGTCGCCACGGACCTGGACGGTACCCTGCTGCGCCGCGACGACACCGTGAGCCCCCGCACCCGCGCCGCCCTCGCCCTGGCCGCACGGGCCGGGGCGCAGCATCTCGTGGTCACCGGGCGGCCCGTGCCCGGCATACGGGTGCTGCTCGACGAGCTGGGCTACCGGGGGCCGGTGGTCTGCGGGCAGGGGACTCAGCTGTACGACGCCGGGTCCGGGCGGATGGTACGCACGGTCACCCTGGACCGGGAGGCGGCCGACACCGCGCTCGGCAAGATCGAGGCCCAGGTGGGACCGGTCCACGCGGCCGTGGACCAGGACGGGACCGAGGGCCGGACACTGATCGAGCCGGGGTATCTGATGCCCCACCCCACGCTTCCTGCCCAACGGACGCGTCATCGCCACGAACTGTGGTCCGCACCCGTCATCAAGGTCCTCATCCGGCACCCGGAGCTCACGGACGACGCGCTGGCCGAGGCGGCCCGTACGGCGGTCGGCGATCTCGCCTCCGTCACGCTCTCCGGCCCCGGCACCGTCGAACTGCAGCCGTACGGCGTCGACAAGGGCAGCGGGCTCGCGCTGGCGGCCGAATTCCTGGGCGTGGACGCGGGCACCGCGATCGCCTTCGGTGACATGCCCAACGACCTGCCGATGTTCCGCGCGGCCGGTTACGGCGTCGCCATGGCCAACGCCCATCCGGACCTCCGGGCCGCGGCGGACGAGGTGACGTCGTCGAACGAGGGCGAGGGGGTGGCGGAGGTGCTGGAGCGGGTTTACGGATACCAGTGATTCTCAGCCGATCCCGCCCTCCGGCGGGAGCACCTCCGGCGCCCCCAGCGCGCGCAGCACATGCGCGACCAGTGCCGCGATCGTCTCCTCGTCCTGTACCGGCTTGCGCAGCACATGGCGGTAGTACACCGGCCCGTACAGCATCTCCACCGCCAGCGGAAGATCGGCGCCCGGTGGGATCTGGCCCTGCTCCTGGGCCCGGCGCAGGCGGGCGACCGCCTCGTTGAAGCGGGGGTCGATCAGCTTCGTTCTGACTGTTTGCGCGAGTGCGTCGTCGTGGTGGACCTCGGAGAGAATCCCGGCGTACGCGGGGCCGTAGGGCGGTGTGGAGAGCAGCTTCACCGCGCCCATCACATTGGCGCGCAGATCGGCGGCGATGTCACCGGTGTCGACGAACGGCGTCGTGCCGACCAGCGCGTCGGTGAACGCCTCCAGCATCACCGCGCTCTTCGACGGCCACCAACGGTAGATCGTCTTCTTGCTGACACCCGCTCTGGCCGCGATGGCCTCGACCGTGACCCGGCCGTACCCCTTCTCCGTACACAGTTCGAGGGCGGCTTCCAGGATCGCCCGTCGTGATCTCTCGCTGCGACGCAGTGAACTCGGCGATGTGATCATTCGGTGAGCATAGGTGTATTTGAGCCAATCCTTGTTGACAGTCCGTCGCCAGAAGTCGAAGAATACTGAGGCGGAAACGGAACGTGCCGTGTCGTATCGTTCCTGCTGTTCGCACCGTTCGTGCCGTTCGTGCCGCGACGAGCCGATCGGGGGACGGCTCGCCCGGCCGACGGCACGAGTGCTGAGCACCGTGCGTCAGGCGGTGATGTCCTTCGCCGTGAAGCGGGCCCAGGCCGCCGAGCCGAACACCGCCGCGTACAAGCCCTGCAGTCCCAGGTTCTTGACCGCCTCGTCCCAGTACACGGGGTCGCGCAGCAGGTCCGCGTACGACATCCAGTAGTGCGGGAAGAGATACGGATGGATGCCGCTCAGCTGCGGGATCGTGTCCACGATCTGCACAGTGATCAGCATCCCGACAGTGGCGGCCATGGCCGCGATCCCACTGCTGGTGAGGGTCGAGATGAACAGGCCGATCGCCGCGAATCCGATCAGTGACGCCGCGACCACCACCGCGATCAGTCCGGCCCGCAGCAGCCCTTCGCCGAACCCGATCCGGGTCCCCGAGATGGTGGTGACCTCACCCACCGGGAACAGCAGCGCGCCCACGGCGAGCGCCGAGAGGGCCACGACCAGGGTCGCGACCAGGCAGAACGTGAGGACGGAGGCGTACTTCGTCAGCAGCAGCCGGGTCCGGCCCGCCGGAGCGACCAGCAGATAGCGCAGGGTGCCGGCGTTGGCCTCGCCCGCGATCGAGTCGCCCGCGACGACCCCGACGGCCATCGGGAGGAAGACCGGGAGCGTCACGGCGAGGGCCGCGAAGACCAGGAACAGGCCGTTGTTGGTGACCTGGGAGAGGAAAGCGGGGCCTCCCCCGCCACCGCCCGGTCCGGGCGAGGAGCCGTGATTCGTCTCGATCTTCACCGCGATCCCGATCAGCACGGGAACGGCGGCCAGCACCCCGAGCAGTGCGAGGGTGCGCCAGCGGCGGAGTGTGGTGGTCAGTTCGGAGCGGAGGATTCCGAAGGTCCACAGCGGATTGCGCGCCCTGCCCGCCCCTGCGATTGCGGCTTCAGCCTGCGACATCGAAACCCTCTCCGGTGAGTGCGACAAAGGCGTCCTCCAACGAGGCCCGTTCGACGCCGAAGGACCGCAGGCGTACGCCGGCGTGCACCAGCGCCGTGCTGAGGTCCGCGAGTTCGACGTCGCCCGGCGGGGCCTCGGCGCTCACCCGGTCGCCGTCGACCGTGATACCGGTGACGCCCAACTCCTTGAGGACGCGGGCGGCTTCACCCGGGTCGGGGGTGGTGACGGCCAGCCGGCCGCGCGCCCCGGCCGCCAGATCCGCGACCGGGCCCTGGGTGATCAGCCGGCCCCTGGCCATCACCGCGGCATGTGTGCAGACCTGCTCGATCTCGTCGAGGAGGTGGGAGGAGAGGAAGACGGTGGTGCCCTCCGCCGCCAGTTCTCTGACCAGGGCACGGATCTCGCGCATGCCCTGCGGGTCCAGGCCGTTCGTCGGCTCGTCCAGGACGAGCAGGCGGCGCGGCTGGAGCAGGGCGGCGGCGAGCCCGAGGCGCTGCTTCATGCCGAGCGAGTACGCCTTGGCCCTCTTGCCGGCCGCCGCGGCGAGCCCGACCCGGTCCAGGGCCTGCCCGACCCGGTCCCGGCGGGTGCGCGGATCGGCGGTCGGGTCGGCGGAGTCGTAGCGCAGCAGATTGTCCCGGCCGCTCAGGAAGCCGTACAGCGCGGGCCCCTCGATCAGGGCTCCGACCTGCGGGAGCACGGCGCGGGCCGCGCCCGGCATGGGGTGGCCGAGGACCTGCGCGGTGCCGGACGTCGGATCGATCAGACCCATCAGCATCCGGATGGTCGTGGTCTTCCCCGAGCCGTTGGGGCCGAGGAATCCGAAGACACTGCCGCCGGGGACACTGAGGTCGAGGCCGTCGACGGCGAGTTGGCCGCCGCGGTACCGCTTGGTGAGGCCCCGTGTCTCGATCACGGCCCCGGGGTCGGTCACCGCCCTCGGCTCGGTCACGGTCCCAGGCTCTGTCATGCGTACTCCCCCATGGGTCGGGTAGGGCCTGTCCGGCGGATCAGGGCCGGACACCGCCTCAGCGGACCGCCCCGCCGTACGGAGGGTACGGCGAGGCGGTCGGTCAGTGGCGGGAAGCGCGACGCACCCCGGCGTCAGGCCGCGTTGTCAGCCGCCTTGACCAGCGCGTCCGGCGTGACCGCGCCGACATACACCTTGCCGTCGTCCGTCATCAGCGCGTTGACCAGGCGGGTCTTGAAGACCGTGCCCGAGCCGAACTTTCCGGAGACCTTGTCGCCCAGCGAGTCCAGGAACTGCTGCGCCTCGGCCGGTACGTCACCCGACGCCTTCGTGGGGAGTCCGGTGCCGCCCGGGGTCCTGATCTCGGCGATCGCGTTCCAGCCCTCGCCGATGACCTTCGTGTCCTTGGAACCCTGGCCCCCGGCGCCGAGTCCCTCGGCGCCCGGGAACATGCCCAGGCCCCCTGTCCCGTCGGTCTCCCGCTGTGCCTTCGCGTCGTCGGCCTCGGTCACCTCGGCGCCCTTGGGCGGGGTGAACGTGAACGAGGAGGCGGCCGGCTTCGCGAAGTCGACCTTGGTGAAGCCGGCGTCGACGACGGCCTTGCCACCGCTGCTCGGAAGCAGCGTGAACTTCAGCGGCACACCGCTCTTCGCGTCGACCGCGACCGTGACCGAGCCGATCGTGGAGCCGCTCTGCCTGGGCTTGATGAGCAGCTTGTACGCGTCACGTCCAGCGACCTGCGCCGTGCCGTCGACCGTCACCGATGTGGTGGGGCCGGCGGCCTTCAGGACCTGTTCGGCGAGCGCCTTCGGCGTGGTCGGCACGCCCTCGGGAGCCGGGGTCGAGTGCCCGGACTTCTTCCCGCTCCGGTCCTCGGTGGCGTGGTAGGCCTGGTTGGTCCTGCTGTCGTATGCCCAGACCTGATCACCGTTGTGGATCAGGCTGTACTCCGCCGCGTTTTCCAGGATCGACACCCGCTGCTTGTCGGGGCCGTCGGCGGCCACCCGCAGGGTGTGCGTGCCGGACGCCAGCTCCGTCATCTTCGTCTGCGGGTCGGCGGTCGAATCGCCCTTGGAGCTGCCGGTGTCGCCCTGGCTGCCGCCCGGGGCGAAGGAGCCGGCCAGACCGTCGAGCGACGGGATGCCGAGGTCCGTGCTGATCTTCACCGTGCCGGAGAGCTGCTGGGTGTCCGAAGCGGCGATCTTCTCGATGAGCTGCTGTGCGGTGATCTTCGGCAGATCGGGGTCACCGGTGCTCGCGAGCGCCGGGACGAGCCCGATCGTCGCGGCCGCCACTCCCGCCACCGCGACCGGGACGATGTAGCGCGCCGCCTTTCGACGGCCGGCGACGGTGCCCTTGGTCCCGCCGTTGGTCTCTACGCTGTCGTTCGGTGCCATCTGTGCCCTACCTCCGTGGTCGGCGGCTTCCGTCCGGATGCACTCGTCCACTCCGTGCCGCCATTCTCACCGACTTGTTCAGGAGTGGTTGTTCTCCATCTGACCAAACCCGCGGCGCGAAAACGTCACCCCCGGGGAGCAACTCCACCTACCTCTTCGGTATGACACCACCCGGGCGGGCCCTTCCCGTCCCGTAGGGGTGGGCCCCCGACTACTACCGACACGCCGGGCCGGGCGGGCCGGGCCGGGCGGGCCGAGCCGGGAACCGCGTCGCATGCCCGCCGATCGGGTCACAGCGCGGGGGGACAGGTGAATTGAACGCCAACTCTTGACGATTTTCGGTCACGCGTCCACACTTTCAGGCATCTCCAGTCACTTTTCCACGAAACCAGTCAGCGAGGTTGCCGGGATGCTGCCAGCCGAACGTCACCGCCGAATCTCCACCGCCGTGGAACGCAGCGGCACGATCAGCACCGAGAGTCTGGCGGAGCAGCTCGGCGTCTCGGCCGAGACCGTGCGCCGGGATCTGGCACAGATGGAGAAGCAGGGGCATCTCATGCGGGTGCGCGGCGGTGCGGCAGCGCTGTCCGTCGTCCGCGGCCTGAGCGGCGAAGAGGCGTCCTTCACGGAGCGGTCCGCCTCGCAGCAGCAGGCCAAGACGGCGATCGGGCGAGCCGCGGCGGACCTGGTCCGCTCCGGCATGACCGTCGTGATCGACGTCGGCACGACGGCTCTGCAGGTCGCCTGCGCCCTGGCACCGGACTTCCGGGGGACGGTGGCGACCCCGTCCCTGCTCGTCGCGGCCGAGCTGTCCACCCGCCCCCATGTCGACGTGCTGGTTCCCGGCGGACGGATCCGGGGCGGCGACCTGGTCTGCTCCGGCCCACTGACAGTGGACTTCTTCAACGGCCTCTACGCCGACATGGCGTTTCTCGGCTCCGGCGGTGTCGACAGCTCCGCCGGGATGACCGACTTCCACTTCGAGGAGAACGCGACCAAGCGCGCGATCCTCGCTCGCAGCACGCTCAGCTACGTGTTGGCCGACGGGAGCAAGCTCGGCCGGGTGGCTCCGCACCGCGTCTGCGGATTCGACGACTGCACCGGCCTGATCACCGATCAGACCCCCGAACCGTCGCTGGCTTCGGCCATCGAGCAGTCGGGCGCAGTGGTGATCCCGGCCGGACACTCCTGAGCGCTGCGGCGATCTCCTCTCGGCGACGTCTCCGCGTGAGACCCGCCCCATGCAACGAACGGCAGTTTCTGTAGCGAGCGGTAGTTTCTTGAAAGGACAGCATCGCCATGGCCACGACAAACACCGATGTCGTACAAGGTGACGACCCATCGTCCGCGCCGGGCTCCGGCTACAAGCAGGAGATGCGCCGGGAGCTGAGCCGGTACGCCTCTTTCGCCATGGCCTTCGGCTTCGTCTCGATCGCCACGGGCATCTTCACGACCTACGGCTCCGTGCTGAACAGCTCGGGCCCGCGCGGTATCTTCGCCTGGCCGATCAGCGTCATCGGCCAGCTGTCCATCGCGCTCGTCTTCGGCGCCCTCGCCGCCCGCATCCCCATCAACGGATACGCTTACCAGTGGGTTTCCCGGCTGGTGAACCCGGTCTGGGGCTGGGTCATGGGCTGGATCTCGTTCTCCTTCCTCGGAGTCGTGGTGGTCGCGGTGGACTACACCGTCGCCGCGACAATCCTGCCGGAGCTTCTCCAGTACCGGGGAACGGCCCAGAACGCCTGGGCGATCACCGCCGTCGTCATCCTGCTCCAGGCGATTCTCGTAGCCGCCTCGACGCATCTGACACACCGGGTCAACAAGGTCGCCGTGACCGTGCAGCTCGTCGGCATGATCTCGTTGACCGTGCTGCTCTTCGTCGTCGGGGCGTTCGCTGGCAAGCTCGACTTCTCCACGCTGTTCAGCGCCGCGCCGGCCGCGAACGACGGCTACTACGGCCTGGGCACCGCCACCGAGGCGGGTCCGTTCGCCCTCGCGTTCCTCCTGGGCGCCTTCACCATCGTCGGGTTCGAGTCCGCAGCCAACCTGGCGGAGGAGACCAAGGACCCGGCACGTGTGATCCCCAAGGCCATGGCCCAGGCCGTGCTCTCCCTCGGCGTCCTCGGGTTCCTGTTCCTCGTAGCCATCACCGCCCTCATCGACGACCCCGCGAAGCTCGCCCGGTCCGCCACCCCCGTGGCGACCGTGATCACCGCCGTGCTCGGATCGGCAATCGGCAAGGCGCTCCTGGTCCTCGTCGTGGTCTCGATCTTCTCCTGCGGTCTGGTCATCACCATGAGCGGCACCCGGCTGGTGTGGGCGATGTCCCGCGACGAGCGCTTCCCCGGGTGGCAGGCGCTGCGCAAGGTCAGTCCCTCCCGTGGCACCCCGCTGAATGCCACGCTGTTCATCTTCGTCGTCGCGCAGCTGATCCTCGCCTGCTTCTCCGGCTCGACCGACGCTCTGTTCTCGCTCTTCTCCGCCGCCACTCTGCTGCCCGCCATCATCTACGCCGGCACGGTGCTCATGTACATCGTCAAGCGGAAGTCGCTGCCGCCGACGCAGGGTTTCTCCCTCGGCCGCTGGGAGATACCGGTCATCGTGGTCGCCTCCGTGTGGCTGGGATACGAACTCCTCATCTTCCGTGACCAGTCGTTCCGCGACCCCTGGCTCTACGTCCTCGTCCTCTTCGCCCTCGGGGCCGCCTACCTCGCTTGTCTGCTGGTCCGGCGCGGCGTGTCCGGCATGTCGATGCCCGACATGATCAACATCGACGAGACCCTCGACGTCACCGCAGACCCCGCTGCGCCGGGCGCGGTGGGCACGACCGCCAAGGAAAGCAACCGATGAGCACCATTCTGGCCATCGACCAGGGCACCTCCGGTACGAAGGCGATCGTGGTCGACGAGCGAGGCGGGACCATCGCCATCGCCGAGGAGGAGCTGCGGCCGGCCTACCTCGTCGGCGGGGGCGTCGAACAGGACCCGCAAGAACTGCTCGACTCGGTCCTCACCGCCGGGCGGCGCGCCGTCGCCGCCTCGGGCCGGCCCGTCGGCGCGGTGGCCCTGGCCAACCAGGGCGAGACCGTACTTGCCTGGGACCCGCACACCGGCGCCCCGCTGTCCCCGGCGATCGTCTGGCAGGACCGCAGGGCGGAAACGATCTGCACCGGTCTGGCCGAGCACGCCCCGTGGGTGGCCCGGCGCAGTGGGCTCGTGCTCGACTCGTACTTCTCGGCGCCGAAGATGGCCTGGCTGCGACGACACGTCACCGCCGAAGGGGTGGTGACGACCACCGACACATGGCTGCTGCACCAGCTGACCGGCGAGTACGTCACCGATGCCTCGACCGCGAGCCGGTCGCTGCTGATGGACCTCGACAATGTCTCCTGGGACCCGGAGCTGCTGGATCTGTTCGGTCTGGGCGCCGAGAAGCTGCCGCGGATCGTGGGCTGCGACGAGGTCATCGGCACGACCGGTGCCTTCGGACGCGAGGTGCCGGTCGCGGGCCTGATCGTCGATCAGCAGGCAGCGCTGCTCGCCGAGGGCTGCCTGGAGCGGGGAACCGCGAAGTGCACCTATGGCACAGGAGCGTTCCTGCTGGCCAACACCGGTGACACCGCCCTGCGTTCACGGGCCGGGCTCACCTCCTCGGTGGCCTGGCGGACCGCGGCGCAGACGCCGTACTGCGTGGATGGCCAGGTGTACACGGCGGCGTCGGCCGTCCGCTGGATCCGGGACCTGGGATTCATCGGGTCCGCGAGCGAACTGGATGCCGTAGCGGCGAAGGAGTCCGACGGCACCCTGTGCGTACCGGCCCTGGCGGGCCTCGCGGCACCGTGGTGGCGTCCCGACGCAACCGCCACATTCACCGGGATGACCCTGGCCACCGGCAGGGAGCACCTGGTCCTCGCCGTGCTGCAGGGCATCGCCGCCCAGGTCGCCGCCCTGTGCGGCCTGGTCGAGTCCGACCTCGGTACGCCGCTCAGCCGGCTGCGCGCGGACGGCGGGCTGACCCGCAGCCGCACCCTGATGCAGGCCCAGGCCGATCTGGCCCAGGTGCCTGTCGACATCTACCCGTCCTCGCACGCCACCCCGCTCGGCGCGGCCGCGCTGGCCAGGCTGGCCCTCACCCCGGGCATGGACCTGGCGGAAGCCGTCGGTGACTGGAAGCCGGTCACCGTCTACGAACCGGTCTGGTCGGCCGACCGGGCCGCGCACTACCGCAGTACATGGGCGGCGGCCGCCGAGGCCACCGCCCGCAAGGGAGAACTCGGATGACCGACACCACACCGCACGAGCCGAACCATGTCTACGACGTCGTCGTCATCGGCGCAGGCATCGTCGGCTCGGCAATCGCCCGCGACCTGTCCGGCCATCAGCTGTCGGTCGCGCTCGTCGAGGCGCGCGACGACGTCGGCGACGGAACCAGCAAGGCGAACACCGCGATCCTGCACACCGGATTCGACGCGAAGCCGGGCACGCTGGAGTCCAGGCTCGTCAAGCGCGGATATCACCTGCTGTCGGAGTACGCCCGCTCGACCGGCATCCCGGTCGAGCACACGGGCGCGATCCTCGTCGCGTGGAACGCGGAGGAGCTGGCCGCCCTGCCCGGCCTCAAGGAGAAGGCCGAGCAGAACGGTTACGACCGGTGCCGGATCGTCGGCGCCGACGAGGTCTACGAGCTGATCCCATCCCTCGGCGAGGGAGCGCTCGGCGGACTCACCGTCCCCGACGAGTCGATCATCTGCACCTGGACCACGAACCTGGCCCTGGCCACCGACGCGAGGCAGCGCGGCGCCGAGGTCCTGCTCAACCACGCCGTCACCGCGGTGTCGGTGAACACCCGGTCCACCACGCTGACCACCACGGGCGGCTCCGTACAGGCCCGTTGGGTGGTCAACGCGGCGGGCCTCGGCGCCGACCGCATCGACCGGCTCTTCGGCCACGAGCGGTTCACCGTCACCCCGCGCCGCGGTGAACTGTTCGTCTTCGACAAGCTCGCTCGCCCACTGGTCGACAAGATCGTCCTGCCGGTTCCCACGTCCCGGGGCAAGGGGGTGCTCATCTCTCCCACCATCTACGGCAACGTCATGCTGGGGCCCACCTCGGAGGACCTCACCGACCGCACCGCGACCGGAACGTCCGAGGACGGATTCGCCTTCCTGCTGGACAAGGGCGAGCGCCTCATGCCCCGGCTGCTCGCCGAGGAGGTGACCGCTTCCTACGCGGGGCTGCGGGCCGCCATCGACCGCGGGGACTTTCTCATCGAGCCCACCCCCTCGCAGCGGTACCTCCTCGTCGGCGGAATCCGCTCGACCGGGTTGACCTCCGGCATGGCCATCGCCGAGCACGTCCACGAGGTGCTCGAAGAGGCCGGACTCGTCCTCACCGCACGCACCGACCTGCCCGGCCCTCCGCAGATGGCCAACATCGGCGAGGCGACCGTACGTCCCTACCAGGACGCCGACCGCATCGCCGCCGATCCCGAGTACGGCAAGGTCGTCTGCTTCTGCGAGCGTGTCACCGCCGGTGAGATCCGCGACGCCTTCCAGTCGCCCCTGCCCGCACGCAACCTGGAGGGCCTGCGCCGCCGCACCCGGGCCATGAACGGCCGCTGCCAGGGCTTCTTCTGCGGCGCGGCTGTCAACCGACTCCTGAACGAAAACGGTTGCGGCGGCCCTGCCGCCGCGCCGGCGCGGCCCGAGGTGAACTCCTGATGACCACCACCACACTCACACCGGACGTCCTGATCATCGGGGGCGGCCCCGCCGGGCTCACGGCTGCCGCCTCCCTCGCACCCCGCATCCGCGGCGAGGTCCTGGTGCTCGACCGGGAGAAGGACGCCGGAGGCATCCCCCGCCACAGCGACCACACCGGATACGGTCTGCGGGACCTGCGCCGGGTCATGACCGGCCCGAAGTACGCACGCCACCTCGTCGAACAGGCCACTTCGGCCGGGGCCACCATCCGCACCGAGACCATGGTCACCCACTGGGCGGGCGACCGGGCCGTGGAGGTCACCGGTCCGCAGGGGCGGCTGCGTGTGGACGCCAAGGCCGTCGTGCTCGCCACCGGCGCACGCGAACGGCCCCGCGCGGCCCGGCGCATCCCCGGCGACCGGCCGCAGGGCGTCTACACCACCGGGCAGCTGCAGAACGCCGTCCACCTCCACCACAGCGAGGTCGGCAGCCGGGCCGTCATCGTCGGAGGGGAACTGGTCAGCTGGTCCGCCGCCGTCACCCTCCGCGAAGCCGGCTGCGCCACCGAGCTGATGGTCAGCCAGTACCCCAGGACGGAGTCGTACGCAGCTTTCAACGTCGCCGGCCGCGCCCTGCTGCGCGTTCCCGTCGCCAACCGCAGCCGGGTCACCCGCATCATCGGCAAGGGCCGGGTCGAGGCCGTCGAGATCGAGAATCTCGACACCCACGCCCGGCGCACCGTCGCCTGCGACACCGTGGTCTTCACCGGAGACTGGATCCCCGACCACGAACTCGTCCGCAGCGGCGGCCTCGACCTGGACCCGGGAACCCTCGGCCCGCTGACCGACACCGCCCTGCGGACCAGCCGCCCCGGCGTCTTCGCCGCGGGCAACCTCCTCCACCCGGTCGACACCGCCGACGTCGCAGCCCTTGACGGCCTGCACGTCGCGGACCAGGTCGAGGCATGGCTGACCGGGGCCGGCGAGCCTGCCCCGGGCCTGCGCATCCTCGCCGAGGCGCCGCTGCGCTGGGTGGCACCGGGGCTGCTGCGCCCGGGTGACCCGGCTCCCCCGCGTGGGCGCCTGCTGCTGTGGACGGACCGGTCCATCCGGTTCCCGCACGTGATCGTCCGCCAGAACGGGCGGGTCGTATCGGAACGGACCCTGCCCTGGCCCGCCGCGCCCGGCCGCGTCTTCCGCGTGCCGTGGTCCGTGATGAAGGGCCTCAGCGCCCAGGGCGGCCCGGTCACCATCGGCCTGCGCTGACGAGCGGCCCGCACCCGGGGCACGAACGTGCCCGGGTGCGGGCCCGTCCCGGTTGCCGCCCGGGACATCTGCGGATGACCGTCGGTCAGGACCGCGTACGCCCTCGGCGCACCTGGGGCGACAGAACCCGCAGCCCCCGGTGCACCGTGCCTCGGGCAACAGCGGGAAGTCCAGCCGGGCCGAGGCCGAGGTACGGACGTGCCCGGGATGCGGCGCCAGGGGCGCCCTCTTCCGGGCGGGTCATACCGGCGGGACCCGCCGGGCGCCGGCCCGAGACGGGCGAGGCGCCACCGGCCCGAATCCGGTACGGCCGAAAGCGCCTCCGGACCACGTCCCTGGCCGGTGAACAACACGATCGGCCTCGGAGCTCACCCGGCCACCGGACCACCGCGAAAGCAGCGCACCGAAGGCGGGGACGGGCTCAGCCCGCCCGGTGCACCACGGCGTCGCACAGCTCCTCCAGCGCGGCCTTCGCGTAGCCCGCGGGCAGCGGCGCCAGCGTCGTACGCGCCTCCTGCGCGTACCAAATGGCGTCCCGTCGGGCCTGCTCCAGCGCCGGGTGCGCGCGCAGCCTGCGCAGCGCCTCGGCGTGCCGGGTGTCATCGCTCAGGTCGCCGTCGAGCAGCTCGACCAGTTCCAGGTCGTCCGGCTTGCCGTCGGCCGCGGCCCGGGCCCGCAGATGGAGCACGGGGAGCGTCGGGATGCCTTCGCGCAGGTCGGTGCCCGGGGTCTTGCCGGACTCGTGGGAGTCGGAGGCGATGTCGAGCACATCGTCGACGAGCTGGAAGGCGACGCCGAGCCGTTCCCCGTACTGGGTGAGGACGTCGACGGCCGACTCGTCCGCGCCGGCCGTCATCGCGCCGAACCGGCAGGCCACGGCGACCAGCGAGCCGGTCTTGCCGCGCATCACTTCGAGGTAGTGCTCGACCGGGTCGCGCCCGTCGCCCGGGCCCGCGGTCTCCAGGATCTGGCCGGTGACCAGCCGCTCGAACGCCTCCGCCTGGATGCGCACGGCCTCCGGACCGAGGTCGGCCAGTATGTGCGAGGCGCGGGCGAAGAGGAAGTCGCCGGTCAGCACGGCCACCGAGTTGCCCCAGCGGGTGTTGGCGCTGTCGACGCCACGGCGTACGTCCGCCTCGTCCATCACGTCGTCGTGGTAGAGCGTCGCGAGATGGGTCAGCTCGACGACGACGGCAGCGGGCACGACGCCAGGCGCGTCGGGGTCGCCGAACTGGGCGGCCAGTATGGCCAGCAGCGGCCGGAATCGCTTGCCCCCGGCGCGTACGAGATGCTGTGCGGCCTCCGTGATGAAGGGCACGCCGCTCTTGGTGGCGTCGAGCAGCCCCGACTCGACAGCAGCCAAACCGGCCTGGACATCGGCCTCAAGAGCGTGGTCCCGCACGCTCAGTCCGAACGGCCCGACGACGGTCACGAGGGGATCTCCTGTCTGCTGACGATCACACGGAATGTCGATGTGTCGCTGTCATCACTCAAGTCAGCGTATCCGGTCCCCTTTCGATCACTGTGGGCGGCTTCCCGCCACCGCCGGTATGTTCGGGATCAGCTCATACGATCAGGAGTTCTCCCTTTGTCCCACACGGCTACCGACACCGAACCGACCCAGCCGCCGCCCGGCGACGACCATGCCTTTTTCGGCCAGCCACGGGGTCTGATGACCCTCTCCGGCCTGGAGGTCTGGGAACGGTTCTCGTTCCTCGGCATGCAGGCGATCCTGGTCCTCTACTTCGCCGACACCGTCGCCCGCGGCGGCATGGGCATGGAGGCGGGCACCGCGGCGTCCGTCTCCGCCGCCTACGGCACCCTCGTCTACCTGGTCTCCGTGGCCGGCGGCTGGCTGGCCGACCGGATCCTCGGCTCGTACCGCGCCGTCCTGTACGGCGGAATTCTCATCGCGTGCGGGCATTACGCCATGGCGGTGCCCACCGACGCCATGACGTGGACCGGCCTCGGTCTGATCAGCGCCGGAACCGGTCTGCTCAAGCCCAATGTGGCGACCATGGTCGGCAAGCTCTACCGCACCGACGACGAGCGCCGCGACGCCGGCTTCGCGCTCTACTACATGGGCATCAACATCGGGGCGTTCCTCGGCCCGCTGGTCACCGGCTGGCTCGGGGACCATGCGAGCTGGCACTGGGGCTTCTCGGCGGCCGCCTTCGGTATGACGCTCGGGCTGATCCAGTACGTACTGGGCAGGCGTCACCTGGCCGGGCGAAAGCACAGCGCCGAATTCGCGCTGGCTCCGGAGCCGATGCGCCGCGCCGTCCGGCTGATCGTGGCCGGTGCCGTCGTGGTCGCCGCCGCCGCCACCGCGCTGGCTCTTGCGGGGTGGCTGACCATGGACCGTTTCGTCGACCTGCTCACCATCGTCTCGGTGATCGCACCGGTCGTGTACTTCGTGGTGATGTTCCGCAGCCCGCGGGTCACCAGCGAGGAACGCGGCAGGCTGCGCCCGTACGTGGTGCTGTTCCTGGCCTCCGTCGTCTTCAACTTCATCCTCTTCCAGGCGTACTCGACGATGATTCTGCTCGCGTCGACCAACGCCCGTACCGAGATCCTCGGCTTCCACTTCCCGGCGAGCTGGTACGCCTCCGCACTCGGCGCCTTCGAGGTCGCGCTCGCCCCGGTGGTCGCCGCCGTCTGGGCCCGGATGGGCCCGCGTCAGCCGCACGCCTCCAACAAGATCGCGATCGGAGTGATCCTCGGCGGACTGTCGTTCCTGCTGATGGTGCTGCCGACCTCCGGGCACTCCGGTGACACCTACAAGATGGCCGCCTGGTGGATCGTCGGCTCGTATCTGCTGCTCGGCCTCGGCGACATCCTGCTGGAGACCTCCGGCATGTCCGCGACCACGAAGCTCGCGCCCAAGGCGTTCGCCAGCCAGACCATGGCGCTCTGGTTCCTCTCGCTGGCCCTCGCCAACGGCATCCAGGCCCAAATCGTGAAGCTGTACGGCGAGGTCTCCAACCCCGCCTACTTCGGTGTCAATGGCGCAATCGCGGTGGTGGCCGGTGTGGCCGTCATCGCCGCCGCACCCTGGCTCAAGCGCACCATGCACCCCGTCCACTGAGGTACCGCCATGCACATCCGCACCACGTATCCGTATGACACCACCCGTGAGGACGTCTACATTCCGCTGCCGGACGGCACCCGGCTCTACGCCCGGATCTGGCGGCCCCTCACCGACGAACCCGTCCCCGCGCTCCTCGAATATCTGCCGTACCGGCTGAGCGACTGGACGGCACCGCGGGACTGGCAGCGCCACCCCTGGTACGCGGGCCACGGCTACGCCTCCGTCCGGGTGGACGTACGCGGACACGGCAACAGCGAGGGGATGCCGGGCGACGAGTACGACGCGACGGAGCTGGCCGACGGGGTCGCCGTCATCCACTGGCTGGCCGAGCAGGAATGGTGCTCCGGCCGGGTCGGCATGTTCGGCATCTCCTGGGGCGGCTTCAACTCGCTCCAGATCGCGGCGCTGGCCCCCGAGCCGCTGAAGGCCGTCGTCACCGTCTGCTCGACCGACGACCGCTACGACAACGACGTCCACTACATGGGCGGCTCGGTCCTCGCCGTCGACATGCACGCCTGGGCGGCCACCATGCTGGCCTTCGTCGCCCGGCCGCCGGATCCGGCACAGGTCGGCGAGGGCTGGAAGGACATGTGGCTGAATCGGCTGGAAACGGTCGAACCATTCATCCACACCTGGCTGGCGCACCAGACCCGCGACGACTACTGGAAGCACGGCAGCGTCTGCGAGGACTACTCCGCGATCACAGCGAACGTCCTCGCGGTGGGCGGCTGGCACGACCCGTACCGCGACACCGTCCTGCGACTCGTCGAACACCTCGGCCCGGACAAGGTCCGCGGGCTGATCGGTCCCTGGTCGCACCAGTACCCCGACCGGGGTCTGCCGCCCGGTCCGGCGATCGGCTTCCTCCAGGAGACGCTGCGCTGGTGGGACCAGCACCTGAAGGACAAGGACACCGGCATCATGGCCGAGCCCCTGCTGCGGTCCTGGATCAGCGAGTCCCACCGGCCCGCCACGGTGTACGAGACATTGCCCGGCCGCTGGGCCGGTGAGACCAGTTGGCCCTCGGAGAACATCGCGCCGGTCGCGTACGCCCTCCAGGGCGGTCCGCAGATCGTCGACTCGCCCCAGCAGACCGGTCTGGACGCCGGGCGCTTCTTCCCGTTCGGCAACGACGCCGACCTGCCACCCGACCAGCGCGACGAGGACGCCAAGTCGGTCTGCTTCGAGTTCCCGGTCGAGGACGCCCCGATCGAGATCCTGGGCCGCCCCCGGGTGAAGCTGCGCATCCGGATGGACGTGCCGCGGGGCCAGGCGATCGCCCGGCTCTGCGACGTCGCGCCGGACGGCTCCTCCACCCTGGTGACCCGCGGCGCGCTCAACCTCTCCGCACGGCACGGCCGCGACCGTGCGGACGACTGGCCGGTGGGCGGGACCGAGGACGTGACCTTCGACCTGAACGGCATCGGGCACACCTTCCCGCCCGGCCACCGGATCAGGCTCGCGGTCTCCTCCTCGTACTGGCCGTGGATCTGGCCGCAGGCCGGGTCGGTCGGCTTCACCCTGGACGCCGACGCCAGCTTCGTCGAACTGCCGGTGCGCCGGCACACCGAGGACCCTGCGATCCGGTTCGAGGAGCCGGAGCAGTCGGAGCCGCTCGGCGTCGTCCACCCGGTGACGCTCGACGAACAGCGCCCCGAGCGCCTGGTGGTCCGCGATGTCGCCAAGGGCGAATGGCGGCTGGAGGTCGACCCGCGCTACGGCGGCACCCGCGTCTACCCGGACGGCCTGGAATTCACCGAGGACGCCGTGGAGACGTACACGATCCAGGAGAACGACCCGCTCTCCGCACGTACCCGCTCCGACTGGTCGATCCGGCTGCACCGGCCGGAGATGGCGTGGGACGTACGGATCGAGACCCGGTCCGAAATCAGTGCAGATGACACCGACTTCATCACGTCCGACGAGGTGCTGTGCAAGGACGGCGGCGAGGTCGTCTTCCACCGGACCTGGGAGAAGCGGATCCCGCGCACGGCCGGGTGAACCCACCGCCGTGCCCCCCGTACAGCAGGGGGCGCGGCGGAACTTTCCGGGCATGAGGAGCAGTTGGGACACTCCCGCGGGGTAGCGACACCGACGTAACGTGTCCCCCAAGCGACCTGGAAAGCGAGGCAGCAACACATGCCCGAGCAGAGCAGCCCGCTCGATCTGGCCGAGGGCGACCCCTTCGGTCCGCACAACCTTCCGTACGGCGTGTTCTCCACCCCCGACCACCCCGAGGACCGCCGGGTCGGCGTCCGCATCGGCAGCCACGTACTGGACGCCGGAGCGGCGGCACACGCACTCGGATCGCCCTACGCGCAGCTTCTCGCCCAGCCGGACCTGACCGCGCTGCTGGCCGCCGGCCGCACCGCCTGGCGGGACGTCCGACGGGCGCTGACCGCGTGGGTGACGGTCCCGGCACACCGCGTGGACATCGAACCGCTGCTGCACCCGGTCGGGTCCGTGACGCTCCATCTGCCGTACGAGGTCGCGGACTACGTCGACTTCTACGCGAGCGAGAACCACGCCACCAACGTCGGAAAGATCTTCCGGCCGAACGGTGACGCGCTGACGCCCAACTGGAAGCACCTCCCGATCGGCTACCACGGCAGGTCCGGCACCGTCGTCGTCTCCGGCACGGATGTGGTGCGCCCGTCCGGCCAGCGCAAGGCGCCCGCCGACGCGGCCCCCGTCTTCGGTCCTTCCATCAAGCTCGACATCGAGGCCGAGGTCGGCTTCGTCGTCGGAGTGGGCTCCGAGCAGGGCCGTCCGGTCCCGCTCGGCGACTTCCGCGACCATGTCTTCGGGCTCTGCCTGCTCAACGACTGGTCGGCACGGGACATCCAGGCCTGGGAGTACGTCCCGCTGGGCCCGTTCCTCGGCAAGTCCTTCGCCACGTCCGTATCCGCATGGGTGACGCCGCTCGAAGCCCTGGAGGCGGCCCGGATCGCACCCCCGGCCCGCGACTTCCCGCTGCTCCCCTACCTGGAGGACGCGGGCGAGGAGGAGGCCGGCGGCCTCGACCTGCGGATCTCCGTCGCGATCAACGGACAACTGGTCGCCGAGCCGCCGTTCGCCACCATGTACTGGACGGCGCCCCAGATGCTGGCCCAGATGACGGTGAACGGCGCGTCGCTGCGCACCGGTGATCTGTACGGCTCCGGCACGGTCAGCGGCGCCGAGCCCGGACAGCGCGGCTCGCTCCTGGAACTGACCTGGAACGGCCGCGACCCGCTGGACCTCCCGGACGGCAAGCGGACGTTCCTGGAGGACGGCGACACGGTGACGATGACGGCCTGGGCACCGGGCCCGGACGGCACGCGGGTCGGCCTCGGCGAGGTCACGGGACGGATCGTGCCGTCCGCATGACGCCTGCCCGTCGACGGCCGCGCCCCTGACGGAGCGCGGCCGTCAATGGCACGCAATTGGTTCACCTGTTCGCGCGGTTCGGAACCGGTTCCCGGCGGATACGCTGGACAGACCCGCGAGACTCCGTGCATGGGAGCACTGATGAGCGTCGAACCCGAGGCCAACGAGCCGAGGTGGGCGATTCCGCCCGCGGGCGGCTGGACCGCCGATGACCTGGACACACTCCCGAATCTGCCTCCGCACACGGAGCTGATCGACGGGAGCCTTGTTTTCGTGAGTCCGCAGACCGTATTCCACGAGCGTGCGATCGACTATCTCAAGTGGCAGCTGCAGTCACTCGCACCGCTCGGCTTGGAAGTCTTTCGCGAATTCACCATCGATGTCGACTGGCAGAACCGGCCCGAACCCGATGTGGTCGTCGTGCGGGCGGACGCGGTCGAGAGTCTGCGGCAGACGCGGTTCCCCGCCGAGACGGTGCTGTTGGCGGTCGAGGTCGTGTCCGAAGAATCCCTGACCCGGGACCGGGAAACCAAGCCCGTGAAGTACGCGCGGGCGCGGATCCCCCACTACTGGCGGGTGGAGAACCAGGACGGCCGGGCGGTGGTCTACGTCTTCGAGCTGGAGCCGTCGACCGGTGCCTACACCTCCACCGGCATCTTCCACGACCGGATGAAGGTCTCCGCGCCCTTCCCAGTCGATCTCGACCTCACCGCGATCGTCTCGCGCCGCCGGCCGACGGCCCCGGAGTAACCCCGGCGCCGCCACCCGCCCCGCACTCACTCGTACTCGGGCGGCTCCTCGTCCCAGCCGAACTCCGGGTCGTCGAAAGCCGCTGACGAACCGGCCGTGGCCGGACCCGGTACAGAGGCCGGAGCCGGCGCGGGGCCGGGTTCCGGTGCCGGGGCCGATCCGGCTTCCGGTGCCGGAGCGGCCACCGCCTCCGCCCCCGCCTCCCCGAACGACGCGAGCACCTCCAGCACCCCCTCCCCGTACGTCGCCAGCTTCTTCTCGCCCAGGCCGCTGATGCCGCCCAGCGCGGCCACCGAGTCCGGCCGCACCGTGGCGATCTCGCGCAGCGTCGCGTCGTGGAAGATGACGTACGCCGGGACGCCCTGTTCCTTCGCCTGGGCGCCGCGCCAGGCCCGTAGCGCTTCGAAGACCGGGACGGCCTCGGGCGCCAGCTCGGCGGCGGACGCCTGGGACTTCGCCTTGCGTTCGCCCTTCGTGGAGCGCGACGCGGGCTTCGGCGCCTCCTTGCGCAGCAGCACCTCGCGCTCCCGGCCGAGCACCGGGCCACTCTCCTCGGTCAGCACCAGCGTGCCGTACTCGCCCTCGACCGCGATCAGCCCCTGGGCGAGCAACTGCCGTACGATTCCGCGCCATTCGGCCTCGGCCAGCTCCTCGCCGATGCCGAAGACCGAGAGCTGGTCATGGTCGAACTGGATGACCTTCGCCGTCTTGCGGCCGAGCAGGATGTCGATGATCTGGCCCGCACCGAACTTCTGCCCTCGCTCCCGCTTCAGCCGCACGACGGTCGACAGCAGCTTCTGCGCGACCACCGTGCCGTCCCAGGTCTCGGGCGGGGTGAGGCAGGTGTCGCAGTTGCCACAGGTCGCCGCGGTGGGCTCCTGGCCGAAGTACGTCAGGAGCTGGGCGCGGCGGCACTGGACCGTCTCGCACAGGGCCAGCATCGAGTCGAGGTGGGAGGCCGCGCGGCGGCGGAACGCCTCGTCGCCCTCACCGCCCTGGATGAGCTTGCGCTGCTGCACCACGTCCTGGAGGCCGTACGCCATCCAGGCCGTGGACGGCAGCCCGTCACGCCCGGCGCGGCCGGTCTCCTGGTAGTAGCCCTCGACCGATTTCGGCAGGTCCAGGTGGGCGACGAAGCGTACGTCCGGCTTGTCGATGCCCATGCCGAAGGCGATGGTCGCGACGACGACCAGGCCCTCCTCGCGCAGGAAGCGGGACTGGTGGACGGCGCGCGTGCCCGCGTCGAGACCGGCGTGGTACGGGACGGCCTCGATGCCGTTGCGGCAGAGATACTCGGCGGTCTTCTCGGTCGAGTTGCGTGACAGGCAGTAGACGATGCCCGCGTCCCCGGCGTGCTCCTCCTTGAGGAAGGAGAGCAGCTGCTTCTTCGGGTCGGCCTTCGGCACGATCCGGTACTGGATGTTGGGCCGGTCGAAGCTGGCGACGAAGTGCTTCGCGTCGGGCATGCCCAGGCGCTGCGTGATCTCCTGGTGCGTGGCGTTGGTCGCGGTGGCCGTCAGGGCGATGCGCGGTACGTCGGGCCAGCGCTCGCCGAGGACGGAGAGGGCCAGATAGTCCGGGCGGAAGTCGTGGCCCCACTGGGCCACGCAGTGCGCCTCGTCGATCGCGAAGACGGAGATCTCGCCACGGGAGAGCAGGCCGAGCGTGGTGTCCAGGCGGAGCCGCTCCGGGGCCAGATAGAGCAGGTCGAGCTCGCCGGCGACGAACTGGGCCTCCATCGAGCGGCGCTCGTCGAAATCCTGCGTGGAGTTGATGAAGCCGGCCCGCACACCGAGCGCCCGCAGCGCGTCCACCTGGTCCTGCATCAGGGCGATCAGGGGTGAGATGACGATGCCTGTACCGGCTCTGACCAGGGCCGGGATCTGGTAGCAGAGGGACTTTCCGCCACCGGTCGGCATGAGCACGACGGCGTCCCCGCCCGCCACCACATGATCGACGATCACTTCCTGCTCGCCGCGGAACGCCTCGTACCCGAACACCCGGTGCAGCGTCTGCCGCGCGTCGCTCTCGGTCACATCCATGGTCCCGCCCGTCGCGCCCATTGCCCTGTCCCCCGAAGTCGTGCCGTTCTGTCCTGCCGCCGTCCCCTGCCACGATAGGCGCCGCCTACGACAACGCCGGACGGGCTTGACTTCTCGGGCCCGTCCGGCGTTGTCCCAGCTGTGTGCGTGTGTGCTACCTCACGAACACTCCCGCCTGGCTCGACAGGTCCAGGAAGTACTGCGGGGCCAGGCCCAGCACCAGCGTGACCGCGACCCCGACCCCGATCGTCGTCATCGTCAGCGGGGACGGGACGGCGACCGTCGGGCCGTCCGCCTTCGGCTCGCTGAAGAACATCAGCACGATGACCCGGATGTAGAAGAACGCGGCAATCGCCGACGAGATCACACCGACCACGACCAGACCGCCCGCACCGCCGTCCGCCGCAGCCTTGAAGACGGCGAACTTCCCGGAGAACCCTGAGGTGAGCGGGATACCGGCGAAGGCCAGCAGGAACACCGCGAAGACCGCGGCGACCAGCGGCGAGCGCCGGCCGAGCCCGGCCCACTTCGACAGATGCGTCGCCTCGCCGCCCGCGTCGCGCACCAGGGTGACGACGGCGAACGCGCCGACCGTCACGAAGGAGTACGCGCCCAGGTAGAAGAGGACCGACGAGATGCCGTCCGGGGTGGTCGCGATGACACCGGCGAGAATAAAGCCGGCGTGTGCGATCGAGGAGTAGGCGAGCAGCCGCTTGATGTCGGTCTGGGTGATGGCGACGATCGCACCGCCCAGCATCGTGACGATCGCGACGGCCCACATGACCGGGCGCCAGTCCCAGGCGAGGCCCGGCAGCACCACGTACAGCAGACGCAGCAGCGCACCGAACGCGGCGACCTTGGTGGCCGCGGCCATGAAGCCGGTGACCGGGGTCGGGGCGCCCTGGTAGACGTCCGGGGTCCACATGTGGAACGGGACGGCGCCGACCTTGAAGAGCAGACCGGTCAGGATCATCGCCCCGCCGATCAGGAGCAGCGCGTCGTTGCCCATGGTGTCGGCGAGCGCCGGGTCGATCCGGGTGACGGAGCCGTCGACCACGTTCGCGATGGTGGCGTACGAGACGGAGCCCGCGTACCCGTACAGCAGGGCGATCCCGAAGAGCAGGAACGCCGACGAGAAGGCGCCGAGCAGGAAGTACTTCACCGCGGCCTCCTGCGACATCAGCCGCTTGCGGCGGGCGACGGCGCACAGGAGGTAGAGCGGGAGGGAGAAGACCTCCAGGGCCACGAAGAGCGTCAGCAGATCGTTGGCCGCCGGGAAGACCAGCATGCCGGCCACCGCGAAGAGGACCAGCGGGAAGACCTCGGTGGTGGTGAATCCGGCCCTGACCGCGGCCTTCTCGCTGTCGCTGCCGGGGACCGACGCGGCCTGTGCGGCGAACGAGTCGACGTGGTTGCCGTGCGCGGCGGGGTCGAGCCGCCGCTCGGCGAAGGTGAAGACGGCGACCAGTGAGGTCAGCAGGATGGTGCCCTGCAGGAAGAGTGTCGGCCCGTCGATCGCGATGGCACCCATCGCGGCGATGTGCGCCTTCGTCGTGCCGTATCCCCCGGCCGCCAGGCCGATGACCGCGGCGAACGCGGCGGCGAGGGCGACGACCGTCAGGAAGACCTGCGTGTAGTAGCGGGCCCGGCGCGGAACGAAGGCCTCGACGAGTACGCCCACGACGGCGACGCCGATCACAATGAGGACCGGGGTCAGCTGGGCGTACTCGATGACCGGTGCCTTGAACTTCTCGGCCGGGGCGGCCGATGTCACCCCGCCCGCCATTGTCCACAGGCTGTGGACAGCTGTTGCGCTCACTTGGCGGCCTCCACCTCAGGCTGGGGGTCCTTCTTCTGGACGTCCGACATGGTGTGCTGCACCGCCGGGTTGACGATCTCCGTCAGCGGCTTCGGATAGACCCCCAGGAAGAGCAGCAGCGCGATCAGCGGGAGGACCACTGCCAGCTCTCGGACCTTGAGGTCCGCCATGCCCTGGACTCCGGCCTTCACCGGTCCGGTCATCGTCCGCTGGTAGAGGACGAGGACGTACAGCGCGGCAAGCACGATGCCGGTCGTGGCGATGATGCCCGCCGCCGGATACGCGCTGAACGTGCCGACGAGGACCAGGAACTCACTGACGAACGGGGCGAGCCCGGGCAGCGACAGGGTGGCCAGACCGCCGATCAGGAAGGTGCCGGCCAGGACCGGCGCCACCTTCTGCACCCCGCCGTAGTCGGCGATGAGCCGCGAACCGCGCCGGGTGATCAGGAAGCCCGCCACCAGCATCAGCGCGGCGGTCGAGATCCCGTGGTTGACCATGTAGAGCGTGGCGCCCGACTGGCCCTGACTGGTCATCGCGAAGATGCCCAGGATGATGAAGCCGAAGTGCGAGATCGACGCATAGGCGATCAGCCGCTTGATGTCGCGCTGGCCGACGGCGAGCAGCGCCCCGTAAACGATGCTGATCAGCGCCAGGACGACGATCACCGGCGTCGCCCACTTGCTGGCCTCCGGGAAGAGCTGGAGGCAGAAGCGGAGCATCGCGAATGTGCCGACCTTGTCCACGACCGCGGTGATCAGGACGGCGACCGGGGAGGTCGCCTCACCCATGGCGTTGGGCAGCCAGGTGTGCAGCGGCCACAGCGGGGCCTTCACCGCGAAGGCGAAGAAGAACCCGAGGAAGAGCCAGCGCTCCGTGCTGGTCGCCATGGAGAGCGAGCCGCTCGCCCGGGCCTCGGCGATCTCGGAGAGCGAGAACGTCCCCGCGACCACGTACAGGCCGATCACGGCGGCCAGCATGATGAGGCCGCCGACCAGGTTGTAGAGGAGGAACTTGACGGCGGCGTAGGAGCGTTGCGCCGCCGCGTTCTCGTCGCTGCCGGTGTGTGCCCGGTCCCCGAAGCCGCCGATGAGGAAGTACATCGGGATGAGCATGGCTTCGAACAGGATGTAGAAGAGGAAGACGTCGGTGGCCTCGAAGGAGAGGATCACCATCGCTTCGACCATCAGGATCAGGGCGAAGAAGCCCTGAGTCGGCCGCCATCGATACGGCTTGGTCTCGTTGGGGCCTCCCCTGCTCGAACGGAGTTGAGAGCTTGGACTGGGGCCTCCCCTGCTCGAACTCTGTTGAGAGCTTGGGGAAGGGTCGGCGTCGTGCCAGCCGGCCAGGATGACGAAGGGGATCAGCAGGGCGGTGAGCGCCATGAGCGCCAGCCCGATGCCGTCCACGCCCAGTTCGTACCGGACGCCGAAGTCCTTGATCCAGGCGTGCGATTCGGTGAGCTGGTAGCGGGCGCCGCCGGGCTCGAAGCGGGCGAGCGCGATGCCCGCCAGTACGAGCGTGGCCAGCGAGAAGAGCAGCGCCAGCCATTTGGCGGTGGTGCGCCGGGCGGCCGGGACGGCGGCGGTGGCGATCGCACCGATCGCCGGGAGCGCCGCCGTCGCTGTCAGGAGGGGAAAGGACATGTGATCAGACCGCCCTCATCAGCAGGGTCGCGGCGATGACGACCGCCGTACCGCCGAACATCGAGACCGCGTAGGAGCGGGCGTAGCCGTTCTGCAGTTTGCGCAGCCGGCCGGAGAGCCCGCCCATCGAGGCGGCCGTGCCGTTGACGACGCCGTCGACCAGGGTGTGGTCGACGTACACCAGGGAGCGGGTGAGGTGCTCGCCGCCGCGGACCAGGACCACATGGTTGAAGTCGTCCTGGAGGAGATCGCGGCGGGCGGCCCGGGTGAGCAGCGAGCCGCGCGGCGCGACGACCGGCACCGGCCCCCGTCCGTACATCGCCCAGGCGATGGCGACGCCGATGACGAGCACCACCATCGTGGCTGCCGTGACGGTCGTGGCGCTGACCGGGGCGTGGCCGTGGCTGTGTCCGGTGACCGGCTCCAGCCAGTTCAGGAAGCGGTCGCCGATGGAGAAGAGGCCTCCGGCGAAGACCGACCCGAACGCCAGGATGATCATGGGGATGGTCATCGACTTCGGGGACTCGTGCGGATGCGGCTCATGCCCCTCCGCGTCGGGCTGCCATCGCTTCTCGCCGAAGAACGTCAGCAGCATCACGCGCGTCATGTAGAACGCGGTGATCGCGGCGCCCAGCAGGGCCACCGAGCCGAGGATCCAGCCCTCGGTGCCGCCCTTGGCGAAGGCCGCCTCGATGATCTTGTCCTTGGAGAAGAAGCCGGACAGACCGGGGAAGCCGATGATCGCCAGATAACCGAGGCCGAAGGTGATGAAGGTGACCGGCATGTACTTCCTGAGGCCGCCGAACTTCCGCATGTCGACCTCGTCGTTCATGCCGTGCATGACCGAACCGGCGCCGAGGAAGAGCCCGGCCTTGAAGAAGCCGTGCGTCACCAGGTGCATGATCGCGAAGACGTAGCCGATCGGGCCGAGCCCGGCGGCCAGGATCATGTAGCCGATCTGCGACATCGTCGACCCGGCGAGGGCCTTCTTGATGTCGTCCTTCGCACAACCGACGATCGCACCGAAGAGCAGCGTGACCGCACCGACGACCACGACGGCCAGCTGTGCGTCCGGCGCCGCGTTGAAGATCGCGCCGGACCGGACGATGAGGTAGACACCCGCGGTCACCATGGTCGCGGCGTGGATGAGGGCCGAGACCGGGGTCGGGCCCTCCATCGCGTCACCGAGCCAGGACTGCAGCGGCACCTGGGCCGACTTGCCGCAGGCCGCGAGCAGCAGCATCAGGCCGATCGCCGTCAGCTTGCCCTCGCTCGTCTGACCGGTCGCCCCCAGGACGGGACCGAAGGCGAAGGTGCCGAATGTGGTGAACATCAGCATGATCGCGATCGACAGGCCCATGTCGCCGACCCGGTTGACCAGGAATGCCTTCTTGGCGGCCGTCGCCGCGCTGGGCTTGTGCTGCCAGAAGCCGATCAGCAGGTACGACGCCAGGCCGACGCCCTCCCACCCGACGTACAGCAGCAGGTAGTTGTCGGCGATGACCAGGATCAGCATCGCCGCGAGGAACAGATTCAGATAGCCGAAGAAGCGGCGCCGGCGCTCGTCGTGCGCCATGTAACCGATCGAGTAGATGTGGATCAGCGTGCCCACACCGGTGATCAGCAGCACGAACGTCATCGACAACTGGTCGAGCTGGAAGGCCACATCGGCCCGGAAGCCCTCGACCGGAATCCAGCTGAACAGCTTCTGGTGCAGCGCCCGGTCCTCCGCGCCCTTCCCCAGCATGTCGAGGAAGAGCACGACACCGATGACGAAGGAAACGGCGGCGAGCAGGGTGCCGACCCAGTGTCCGGCGCGGTCCAGCCGTCGGCCGCCGCAGAGCAGGACCGCGGCTCCGAGCAGAGGCGCCGCGACGAGCAGCGCAATCAGGTTCTCCACGATTCAACGTCCCCTTACAGCTTCATCAGGCTGGCGTCGTCGACCGAGGCCGAGTGGCGGGAACGGAACACCGACACGATGATCGCGAGCCCGACCACGACCTCGGCGGCGGCGACGACCATCGTGAAGAAGGCGATGATCTGCCCGTCGAGATTGCCGTGCATCCGGGAGAAGGTCACGAACGCGAGGTTGCAGGCGTTGAGCATCAGCTCCACGCACATGAACACCACGATCGCGTTCCGCCTGATCAGCACCCCGGCCGCACCGATGGTGAACAACAGGGCGGCGAGATAGAGGTAGTTGACCGGATTCACTTGGCGACCCCCTCATCTTCGTTGTCACGGCCGAGCCGCTCCTCGGAGCGCTGCTCCAGCGCCTTGAGCTGGTCCAGCGACTCGTTCGACACATCGCGGATCTGCCCGCGATTGCGCAGCGTCTGCATGACGGTGAGCTCGGACGGTGTGCCGTCCGGGAGCAGACCCGGGATGTCCACGGCGTTGTGCCGGGCGTAGACACCGGGGGCGGGCAGCGGCGGCAGCTGCTTGCCGCGTACGCGCTCCTCGGACATCTCCCGCTGGGTCTTGGCCCGTTCGGTGCGCTCCCGGTGGGTGAGCACCATCGCGCCGACCGTCGCCGTGATCAGCAGGGCGCCGGTGATCTCGAAGGCGAAGACGTACTTGGTGAAGATGAGGCTGGCCAGCCCCTCGACGTTTCCGCCGTGCTCGGCGTTGGCGGTGCCGAGCCCGTTGAAGCTGTTCAGCGAGGCGTTGCCGATGCCCGCGATCAGCAGGATGCCGAAGCCGATCCCGCAGCCCGCGGCCAGCCAGCGCTGGCCCTTGAGGGTCTCTTTCAGCGAGTCGGCCGCCGTGACACCTACGAGCATGACCACGAAGAGGAACAGCATCATGATCGCGCCGGTGTAGACGACGATCTGGACGACACCCAGGAAGTAGGCACCGTTGGCGAGGTAGAACACCGCCAGGACGATCATGGTCCCGGCGAGGCTCAGAGCACTGTGCACGGCCTTTTTCATCAGTACGGTGGACAGCGCGCCGATCACGGCGACAGTGCCGAGCACCCAGAACTGGAAGGCCTCACCGGTCGAGGTCTGGGAGGCCGCTGCGGCCAGGCCGGTCATGCGTCCACCTCCTGCGTCGAGCCGCATCCGTGCCCGTTGTCCTGCTTGGGCTCGCCCTTGGAGACCGCGGCCTGGCGCTCCGTACCCGGCGCGGCCTCGGTGACCAGCCCCCGGTAGTAGTCCTGCTCGTCCATCCCGGGGAAGATCGCGTGCGGAGTGTCGACCATGCCCTCCTCCAGGCCCGCGAGCAGCTCGTCCTTGGTGTAGATGAGGCTCTCGCGGGTGGTGTTGGCGAGCTCGAACTCATTGGTCATCGTCAGCGCCCGGGTCGGGCACGCCTCGATGCACAGTCCGCAGAGAATGCAGCGCGCGTAGTTGATCTGGTAGACGCGGCCGTAGCGCTCGCCCGGGGAGTAGCGCTCCTCGTCGGTGTTGTCCGCGCCCTCCACGTAGATCGCGTCCGCCGGACAGGCCCAGGCGCACAGCTCACAGCCGATGCACTTCTCCAGACCGTCCGGGTGGCGGTTGAGCTGATGCCGGCCGTGGAAGCGCGGCGCCGTCACCTTCTGCGTTTCCGGATACTGCTCGGTCAGCCGCTTCTTGAACATGGCCTTGAAGGTCACGCCGAAG
Organism: Streptomyces sp. NPDC037301; assembly: GCF_055602785.1. Classification (NCBI taxonomy): domain Bacteria; kingdom Bacillati; phylum Actinomycetota; class Actinomycetes; order Kitasatosporales; family Streptomycetaceae; genus Streptomyces; species Streptomyces sp. NPDC037301. The sequence goes on along the minus strand of NZ_JBVJWD010000003.1, from coordinate 83,268 downwards.
CCGGCGACAGGGTTCTGGAACTTCTCGCCCGAGGGCTCTGATGACTCAGACACCGTCAGCCTCCTTTCCGTCACTCGAATTTCCGTCACTCTGAGTATCCGACCCGCCACTGACAACGAGCTTCCGCTCGCCCCGCGGCCTGCGGCGCGGCACCGGCGGCAGGGTCTGTCCGGGCAGCGGCGGCACCGGGAATCCGCCCGCCATCGGGTCGAACGACGGCTCCGGTCCGGCCTCCGCCTCCGCGGCCCGGCCCTTCTTGTCGCGGAAGATGTCGGCGACGAAGGAGATCAGCAGGATCGCGATCACGGCCCCGGCCACGTACAGCACGATCTTCGAGAAGTCGTACCCCTCGTTGCGCAGCGCCCGCACCGTCGCGACCAGCATCAGCCAGAGCAGGGAGACCGGGATCAGGACCTTCCAGCCGAGCTTCATCAGCTGGTCGTAACGGACCCGGGGCAGCGTGCCGCGCAGCCAGATGAAGAAGAACAGCAGCAACTGGACCTTGAGGACGAACCAGAGCATCGGCCACCAGCCGTGGTTCGCGCCCTCCCAGAAGGTGCTGATCGGCCACGGGGCCCGCCAGCCGCCCAGGAACAGAGTCGTGGAGACCGCGGAGACGGTGACCATGTTGACGTACTCGGCGAGCATGAACATTGCGAACTTGATCGATGAGTACTCGGTGTTGAAGCCGCCGACCAGGTCGCCCTCGGACTCCGGCATGTCGAACGGGGCCCGGTTGGTCTCACCGACCATCGTGACGATGTAGATGATGAAGGAGACCGGCAGCAGGATGATGAACCAGCGGTCCTGCTGCGCCTCCACGATCTTCGAGGTCGACATCGACCCGGAGTAGAGGAAGACCGAGGCGAACGCGGCGCCCATCGCGATCTCGTAGCTGATCATCTGCGCGCACGAGCGCAGACCGCCGAGGAGCGGGTACGTCGATCCGGACGACCAGCCCGCCAGCACGATGCCGTAGATCCCGACCGAGGCGACCGCGAGGATGTAGAGCATCGCGATCGGCAGGTCGGTGAGCTGCATCGCCGTACGGTGCCCGAAGATCGAGACCTCGTTGGACGGGCCGAACGGGATCACCGCGATCGCCATGAACGCGGGGATGGCGGCGACGATCGGCGCGAGCACGTACACGACCTTGTCGGCGCGCTTGACGACGACGTCTTCCTTCAGCATCAGCTTGATGCCGTCGGCGAGCGACTGGAGCATGCCCCAGGGGCCGTGCCGGTTGGGGCCGATGCGCAGCTGCATCCAGGCGACGACCTTGCGCTCCCACACGATGGAGAAGAGCACGGTCACCATCAGGAACGCGAAGCAGAACACCGCCTTGATGACGACGAGCCACCACGGGTCGGTGCCGAACATCGACAGATCCTCGGCGGCGAGTACGGCACTGTGCGGTGCCGCGGCCAGTTGAGCGAAGGCAGTCACGCCCCCACCTCCGGTGTGACGTCGGGAGTACCCGGTGCGGCGGGGCCGATCCGGACCAGACCGCCCGGCCGGGCGCCGGTGTCGGCCGGGACGCCCCGCCCGACGGAGTTCAGCGGCACCCAGACCACCCGGTCCGGCATGTCGGTGACCTTCAACGGGAGTTCGACGCTGCCCGCCGGGCCGGTGACGGCCAGCAGATCGCCGTCCTTCACGCCCGTCTCGGCCGCGGTGACGGCGGAGAGCCGGGCGACCGAGGCGTGCCGGGTGCCGGCCAGTGCGTCGTCGCCCTCCTGGAGCCGGCCCAGGTCGAGCAGCATCCGGTGGCCCGCGAGGACCGCCTCGCCGTCGCCGGGCCTGGGCAGCGGCCGCGCCGGCTCGTTCGGGTCGGTGGCGTGCGTACCGGTCCAGCCGCCGAGCCGGTCCAGCTCACGGCGTACGGACTTCAGATCCGGCAGCGCGAAGTGACTGACTCCATCAGCGCCTGAGGCGCGGGCCAGCGCGTCGGCCAGCATGTGCAGCACCCGCGCATCGGTCGGCGCGAGCGTCCGCGTCATCTGCTCGGGCTTCAGCGCCGCCTCGAACATCCGCGCCCTGCCCTCCCAGTTGAGGAAGGTGCCGGACTTCTCGGCCACCGCGGCGACCGGGAAGACCACATCGGCCCGCTCGGTCACCTCGCTGGGCCGCAGTTCCAGGGAGACCAGGAAGCCGACCTGGTCCAGAGCCTCCAGGGCCCGTGCCGGGTCCGGCAGGTCCACGGTCTCGACCCCGGCGACGACCAGCGCGCCCAGTTCGCCGGTGGCCGCGGCCTCCACGATCTGGCCGGTGTCACGGCCGAAGCGGGACGGGAGCTCGGCGACGCCCCAGACGGCCGCCACCTCGTCCCTGGCCCTCGGGTCGGTCGCCGGACGGCCGCCGGGCAGCAGCGACGGAAGCGCGCCCGCCTCCACCGCACCGCGCTCGCCGGCCCGGCGCGGAATCCACACCAGCGTGGCCCCGGTCGCGGTAGCTGTCCGTACCGCGGCGGTAAGCCCGCCCGGCACGGCCGCCAGCCGCTCACCGACCACGATCACGGCGCCCCCGCCGCGCAGCGCCTCGGCCACCGCGGCTCCGTCGCCGTCGAGTCCGACGCCGCCCGCGATCGCGTCCAGCCACTCGGTCTCGGTGCCGGGGGCGGCGGGAAGCAGCGTGCCGCCCGCCTTCGTGAGGCCGCGCGTCGCGTGCGAGGCGACGGCGAACGTGCGCTGTCCGTGCTTACGGTTCGCCTTGCGCAGCCGCAGGAAGACGCCGGGCGCCTCCTCCTCCGACTCGAACCCGACCAGCAGCACCGTCGGGGCCTTCTCCAGCGAGGTGTACGTGACACCCGTGCCTCCCCCAAGTTCTCGGCTTCGCTCGAACAGGGAGGTACCCCCTAGGTCCCGGCCTCGCCCGGCCACGCGGGCGGCCAGGAAGTCGGCCTCCTCGCTGCTGTGCACCCGGGCCCGGAAGTCGACGTCGTTCGTGTCCAGCGCGATCCGGGCGAACTTGCTGTACGCGTACGCGTCCTCGACGGTCAGCCGGCCACCCGTGAGGACACCCGTCCTGCCGCGTGCGGCGGCGAGTCCGGCGGCCGCGGCGTCCAGCGCCTCGGGCCAGCTCGCCGGTTCCAGGACACCGTCCGCGTTGCGTACCAGCGGAGTGGTGAGCCGGCCTGGCTGTTGCGCGTAACGGAAGCCGAAGCGGCCCTTGTCGCAGACCCACTCCTCGTTGACCTCGGGGTCGTTGGCGGCGAGCCGCCGCATGACCTTGCCGCGCCGGTGGTCGGTACGGGTCGCGCAGCCGCCCGCGCAGTGCTCGCACACCGACGGCGACGACACCAGGTCGAAGGGCCGGGAGCGGAACCGGTACGCCGCCGAGGTCAGCGCTCCGACCGGGCAGATCTGGATGGTGTTCCCGGAGAAGTACGACTCGAAGGGGTCGCCCTCGCCCGTGCCGACCTGCTGGAGCGCACCGCGCTCCAGGAGCTCGATCATCGGGTCGCCCGCCACCTGGTTGGAGAACCGGGTGCAGCGCGCGCAGAGCACACACCGCTCACGGTCCAGCAGCACCTGGGTGGAGATCGGGACGGGCTTCTCGAACGTGCGCTTCTTGCCGTCGAAGCGGGAGTCGGCGCCGCCGTGCGACATCGCCTGGTTCTGCAGCGGGCACTCACCGCCCTTGTCGCAGACCGGGCAGTCCAGCGGGTGGTTGATGAGCAGCAGCTCCATCACACCCTTCTGCGCCTTCTCGGCGACGGGCGAGGTGAGCTGCGACCTCACCACCATGCCGTCGGTGCAGGTGATGGTGCAGGACGCCATCGGCTTGCGCTGGCCCTCGACCTCGACGATGCACTGGCGGCAGGCGCCGACCGGGTCGAGGAGCGGGTGGTCGCAGAAGCGCGGGATCTCGATGCCGAGGAGTTCGGCGGCCCGGATGACCAGGGTGCCCTTGGGCACGCTGATCTCGATGCCGTCGATCGTCAGCGTGACGAGGTCCTCGGGCGGAAGGGCCGCCTCGCCGCCCCCGGAGGGCGCACTCGTGGTGACTGTCATGCGTTCACCCCCTGGTGAGCGTTCTTGTCGTCGGCCCAGGCGGTCGACCTGGCGGGATCGAAGGGGCAGCCCCTGCCCGTGATGTGCTGCTCGTACTCCTCGCGGAAGTACTTCAGCGAGGAGAAGATCGGCGAGGCGGCGCCGTCGCCGAGGGCGCAGAAGGACTTGCCGTTGATGTTGTCGGCGATGTCGTTCAGCTTGTCGAGGTCGGCCATCTCTCCCTTGCCGGCCTCGATGTCGCGGAGCAACTGGACGAGCCAGTAGGTGCCCTCGCGGCACGGTGTGCACTTTCCGCAGGACTCATGGGCGTAGAACTCGGTCCAGCGGGTGACGGCCCGCACCACGCAGGTCGTCTCGTCGAAGCACTGGAGCGCCTTGGTGCCGAGCATGGAACCGGCGGCGCCGACACCCTCGTAGTCGAGCGGCACATCGAGGTGCTCGTCGGTGAACATCGGGGTCGAGGAGCCGCCCGGGGTCCAGAACTTCAGCCGGTGGCCGGTGCGCATGCCGCCGCTCATGTCGAGCAGCTGCCGCAGCGTGATGCCGAGCGGGGCCTCGTACTGGCCGGGGCTCGCGACATGCCCACTGAGCGAATACAGCGTGAAGCCCGGGGACTTCTCGCTGCCCATCGACTTGAACCAGTCCTTGCCCCGGTTCAGGATCGCGGGAACCGAGGCGATGGACTCGACGTTGTTCACCACAGTGGGGCAGGCGTACAGACCGGCGACCGCGGGGAAGGGAGGTCGCAGCCGGGGCTGGCCGCGTCGCCCTTCGAGCGAGTCGAGCAGTGCGGTCTCCTCACCGCAGATGTACGCGCCCGCGCCCGCGTGCACGGTGAGTTCCAGGTCGAGCCCCGAGCCCAGGATGTTCGTCCCGAGGAAGCCCGCCTCGTACGCCTCGCGCACGGCCTCGTGCAACCGCCGTAGTACGGGGACGACTTCACCACGCAGATAGATGAACGCATGCGAGGAACGGATCGCGTAGCAGGCGATCACGATCCCCTCGATGAGGCTGTGCGGGTTGGCGAAGAGGAGCGGGATGTCCTTGCAGGTCCCGGGCTCCGACTCGTCGGCGTTGACCACCAGATAGTGCGGTTTGCCGTCGCCCTGCGGGATGAACTGCCACTTCATGCCGGTGGGGAAGCCCGCGCCGCCGCGGCCGCGCAGACCGGAATCCTTGACGTACGCGATGAGGTCGTCCGGCGACATGGCGAGGGCCTTGCGCAGACCCTCGTACCCGTCGTGACGCCGGTAGGTCTCCAGGGTCCAGGATTCCGGCTGGTCCCAGAAGGCGGAGAGGACGGGGGTGAGCAGCTTCTCGGGGCTGCCCCCACTGCCGTTGTCGTTGATTTCGGTTGCCAACGTCATCACTCTCCCTCCTCGCCTGTCGGGCCGGACGGGTGCTCCGGGTCCTGCGGGGCATCGGCGTGCCCGGACTCGCCCCGCGGGGCGACGACCCTCGGGTGCGGGTCCTCGCCCCTGGCGAGCCGGAGACCGATCAGCGAGGCGGGGCCCGCGCCCCCGGACGCCTCGACGGCGCCGGGGCGTTCGTCGGGGAAGCCGGCGAGAATCCGGGACGTCTCCTTGTACGAGCAAAGGGGCGCGCCACGGGTGGGTTCGACGGTGCGCCCGGCAATCAGGTCGTCGACCAGGCGCGTCGCGCTCTCGGGCGTCTGGTTGTCGAAGAACTCCCAGTTGACCATCACCACGGGAGCGAAGTCGCAGGCCGCGTTGCACTCGATGTGTTCGAGGGTGACCTTGCCGTCCTCGGTTGTCATATCGGGCCCGTCGTTGCCGACGCCGAGGTGCTCCTTGAGCCGGTCGAAGATGGCGTCGCCGCCCATCACCGCGCACAGCGTGTTGGTGCAGACACCGACCTGGTAGTCACCGCTCGGCTTGCGCCGGTACATCGTGTAGAAGGTGGCGACCGCGGTGACCTCGGCGGTGGTGAGGCCGAGCAGCTCGGCGCAGAACGCCATGCCCGTACGGGAGACGTAGCCCTCCTCGGACTGCACCAGGTGCAGCAGCGGAAGCAGCGCGGAGCGGCTGCCGGGGTAGCGGGCGATCACCTCCTTCGCGTCCGCTTCGAGCCTGGCGCGCACCTCGGCCGGGTAGGCGGGGGCGGGGAGCTGCGGCATCCCCAGACTGACTTCCTGACGTGTTTCGGTCACCGGTCGACGCCTCCCATCACGGGGTCGATGGACGCGACGGCGACGATGACGTCGGCGACCTGGCCGCCCTCGCACATCGCCGCCATGGCCTGCAGATTGGTGAAGGACGGGTCGCGGAAGTGGACCCGGTAGGGGCGGGTGCCGCCGTCCGAGACGACATGGACGCCGAGCTCGCCCTTGGGCGACTCGACGGCGGTGTACGTCTGTCCGGCCGGGACGCGGAAGCCCTCGGTCACCAGCTTGAAGTGGTGGATCAGGGCCTCCATGGAGGTGCCCATGATCTTCTTGATGTGGTCGAGCGAGTTGCCGAGCCCGTCCGGACCGAGCGCGAGCTGCGCCGGCCAGGCGATCTTCTTGTCGGCGACCATCACCGGTCCGGGGGCGAGCCGGTCGATGCACTGCTCGACGATCCGCAGCGACTGGCGCATCTCCTCGAGCCGGATGAGGAAGCGGCCGTAGGCGTCGCAGCTGTCGGCGGTGGGGACGTCGAACTCGTAGTTCTCGTATCCGCAGTAGGGGTCCGTCTTGCGCAGGTCGTGCGGGAGTCCGGCGGAGCGCAGGATCGGTCCGGTGGCGCCGAGTGCCATGCAGCCGGTCAGGTCGAGATAGCCGACGTCCTGCATACGGGCCTTGAAGATCGGGTTGCCGGTGGCGAGCTTGTCGTACTCCGGCAGGTTCTTCTTCATGGTCTTCACGAACTCGCGGAGCTGGTCGATCGCGCCGGGCGGCAGGTCCTGGGCGAGTCCGCCGGGCCGGATGAACGCGTGGTTCATCCGCAGGCCGGTGATCAGCTCGAAGAGGTCGAGAACGAGTTCACGATCACGGAAGCCGTAGATCATGATCGTGGTGGCGCCGAGCTCCATGCCGCCGGTGGCGATGCACACCAGGTGCGAGGAGATCCGGTTGAGCTCCATCAGGAGCACGCGCAGGATGCTGGCCCGGTCGGGGATCTGGTCCTCGATACCGAGGAGCTTCTCGACGCCCAGGCAGTACGCCGCCTCGTTGAAGAACGGCGTCAGGTAATCCATGCGCGTCACGAAGGTGGTGCCCTGGGTCCAGTTCCGGAATTCGAGGTTCTTCTCGATGCCGGTGTGGAGGTAGCCGATGCCGCAGCGGGCCTCGGTGACGGTCTCGCCGTCGATCTCCAGGATCAGCCGCAGCACCCCGTGCGTGGACGGGTGCTGGGGGCCCATGTTCACGATGATGCGCTCGTCGTCGGACTTGACCGCCGACTCGACGACCTCGTCCCAGTCGCCGCCGGTGACTGTATATACAGTCCCCTCGGTCGTCGCCCGAGGTGTTGCGTGGGGAGTAGACATCAGGAGTACGACCTCCGCTGGTCCGGAGCCGGGATCTGGGCGCCCTTGTACTCGACGGCGATGCCACCGAGCGGGTAGTCCTTGCGCTGCGGGAAGCCCTGCCAGTCGTCCGGCATCATGATCCGGGTGAGGGCGGGGTGCCCGTCGAAGATGAGCCCGAAGAAGTCGTATGCCTCACGCTCGTGCCAGTCGTTGGTCGGGTAGACCTCGACGAGGGACGGAATGTGCGGATCGTTGTCCGGGGCCGACACCTCCAGGCGGATCAGCCGGCCGTGCGTGATCGAGCGCAGGTGGTAGACGGCGTGCAGTTCCCGGCCCTTGTCGCCGAGGAAGTGGACGCCGCTCACCCCCGTACAGAGCTCGAAGCGCAGCGCCGGGTCGTCGCGCAGGGTCCGGGCGACCCGGACGAGGTGCTCCCGGACGATGTGGAAGGTGAGCTCGCCGCGGTCGACGACGGTCTTCTCGATGGCGTTCCCGGGAAGCAGGTCCTGTTCCTCCAGGGCCCCTTCGAGCTCGTCGGCCAGCTCGTCGAACCAGCCGCCGTACGGGCGGGACGTGGCGCCCGGCAGCGCCACCGTGCGGACGAGGCCGCCGTAGCCGGAGGTGTCGCCGCCGTTGTTGGCGCCGAACATGCCCTTGCGTACGCCGATGACCTCGCCGGTCTCGTCGCGCGGTGCGGGTACACCGTTGTTGTTCTGCTCGTCGTGGTTCTGGTTCTCACTCACCGCAGGAGCCCCTTCATCTCGATCAGGGGCAGTGCCTTGAGCGCCGCGTCCTCCGCCTCGCGGGCGGCCTCCTCCGCGTTGACCCCGAGCTTGGAGCTCTGGATCTTCTGGTGGAGCTTGAGGATCGCGTCCATCAGCATCTCGGGCCGCGGCGGGCAGCCCGGCAAATAGATATCAACCGGGACAATATGATCAACACCCTGAACAATGGCGTAATTGTTGAACATCCCGCCCGATGATGCACAAACCCCCATGGAGATGACCCACTTGGGGTTCGGCATCTGGTCGTAGACCTGCCGCAGGACGGGCGCCATCTTCTGGCTGACCCGCCCTGCCACGATCATCAGATCCGCCTGTCGCGGCGATCCGCGGAAGACCTCCATCCCGAAACGGGCCAGGTCGTAACGCCCGGCTCCGGTCGTCATCATCTCGATGGCGCAGCAGGCGAGGCCGAAGGTGGCGGGGAAGACGGAGGACTTCCGTACCCAGCCGGCGGCCTGCTCGACAGTGGTCAGCACGAAGCCGCTGGGCAGCTTCTCTTCGAGTCCCATGGTGTGCCCCTCAGCCCCTCAGTCCCATTCCAGGCCGCCGCGACGCCATACATACGCATAAGCGACGAAGACGGTGAGCACGAAGAGCAGCATCTCCACGAGCCCGAAGATCCCCAGGGCGTCGAAGGTGACCGCCCAGGGATAGAGGAAGACGATCTCGATGTCGAAGACGATGAAGAGCATCGCCGTCAGGTAGTACTTGATGGGGAAGCGGCCGCCTCCGGCTGGAGTGGGGGTGGGTTCGATACCGCACTCGTACGCTTCGAGCTTTGCTCGGTTGTACCGCTTTGGGCCGATAAGCGTGGCCATGACCACGGAGAAGATCGCAAACCCTGCCCCGAGGGCGCCGAGCACGAGGATGGGCGCGTAGGCATTCACGCTCCTCGCTCCTTCCAGTCGTCCTTGACCGTTGGACCGCATCGGGCGATTCGGCTCGCCACCCCACCAAGATCGTGCACATGTGAGGCAGTTCACAAGCCCGACTGCCCCGCATCCTATGCCCGCCGTCCTGTGATCTGCGACACGGGGTGCGACAACGAGTTTGTGATCTCCACCACCCGGCGAAGGGTCACGAAGCCGCCTGAGCGGTGATCTTCGTACGCAAAGCGGCCGAGCGATCACGAGACGTGACATCTGATGTTGTCTGTGCTGGTCAGGAAGGTGTTGCACTAACAATCAGATACCCGCTCAGGCAAATTGGCAATGGACGGCCCGAGAGTGATATGGGGGTCTGCCCCACTCTGGACTCACCCGCGCGAGGGGCCCCCGGGGACCGAAGTGGACGCGTGCACACATTCACGATCTTCCGGATGAATGGACGGCCCCCCGAGATCCGATGCCGCTCCAGATGCCGGGCGCGCCCCCATCCCCACACCGCAGCCATGCTGTGACCTGCGTCACTCCATCCAGGCTTCAACAAAAGCGGGCTTGGCCATCGGTGTGAACGGATGGTAAGTGATGGGCAATTCGGACGTATTACCGAAAGTCCGTGATCACAGCGGTAATCAAGCATGCCCGGTTTGCCCGTTACGGCGTCAATAAGGGTCGCCAGAAAGCGGATTCACAGATTCCGGACGTAACTGTGTCGCAACACACGTTTCTTGATGGGAGCCCCGGGGCCCTGATAGCGCTAGTACTCATGTCCCACACCGCTCACATACCCAGCCACCGGAAGCCCCGCCGAAACGCGCCGAAGACGGCGCTGCGGGCCGGAGTTGCCGGTGGCGTCCTCAGCACCATCGCGGTCGCAGGCGCTGCCGGTCCGGCCCAGGCCGAGCCGGTGACCCAGACCATCGAGATGCCCACCATCACCGCCGGGCTCTCCACCGCCGTCGCCGCGTCCGCTCAGGCCACGCAGCAGGTCGCCCAGGACCTGCAGACGCAGGCCCAGGAGGACGCCGCAGCCGCCACCGCGGCCAAGACCGCCAAGAAGGCCAAGGCCGAGGCAGTCCGCAAGGCGGAGGCCAAGAAGAAGGCGGAGGCGGCCGCCAAGGCCAAGGCGGAGGCCGCCGAGCGCGCTTCCCGCACCGCCGCCCGTACGGCCCTCAGCGCGTCCTCCGGCTCCAACGCCGGCACGGCCGTGTCCACGTCCTCCTCTTCCTCCTCGTCGAGCGCGACCGGCTCCGCCGCGGCCGTCATCGCCTTCGCGAAGGCCCAGGTCGGCGACGCGTACGTGCCCGGCGGTACCGGCCCCAACTCGTGGGACTGCTCCGGTCTCGTCCAGGCCGCGTTCCGTTCGATCAACGTCGACCTGCCGCGCGTCTCGCAGGCTCAGTCCACCGCGGGCACCCAGGTCTCCCTGAGCAACCTCCAGCCGGGCGACATCCTGTACTGGGGCGGCGCGGGCAGCGCGTACCACGTCGGGATCTACGTGGGCGGCGGCCAGTTCGTCGGCGCGCAGAACTCCGGCACCGGTGTGGTGCAGCGTCCGCTCTCCTACGACCCGCCGTCGGGCGCGGTCCGCGTTCTCTGATACCGCGGAATCCGCCAAGTCCACCGGGTCCGGCGAGTTCTCGGATTCACAAGCGCCTTCTCGGCGCGCGGCGAAGGGCTGTCACTCCCCCGCTCGGGAGTGACGGCCCTTCGCCGTTTCCGTTGCCTCTTCCAGCGGAAACGCGACATCACCCCGGGCCGGCATCGTTGACGTCGCGAACCTGCCGGACACCGTCTGCCGGCGCTTGTGAACTGGGGCGAACAGCCCTCGCGTCACCGAGCACAGGACGGCACTGCCATGACCTCCGCGGCCACCACCCCCACCGAACGAACCGCCACCCGGCCCCGCACCCCCTTGCGCGGCCGGCTCGCCGTCGTCTCCGTGACGCTGGGCATCTTCTCGATCGTCACCACCGAGATCCTGCCCATCGGTCTGCTGACGTCGATCGGGTCCGACTTCGCCGTCTCGGACGGCACGGCGGGCCTGATGATGACCATGCCCGGACTCCTCGCAGCGGTCTCGGCCCCCTTGGTCACCGTGGCGACGGCCCGCGTCGACCGGCGTGTGATGCTCTGCGCCTTCATGCTCCTGCTGGCCCTGGCCGACTTCCTCACCGCCGCCGCGACGGACTACCGCCTCGTCCTGGTCTCCCGGGTGATGGTTGGGATCACCATCGGCGGCTTCTGGTCCATCGGGGCCGGACTGGCCGGGCGGCTGGTCCCCCCGGCATCGGCCGGCCGGGCAACAGCGGTGATCTTCTCGGCGGTCCCGCTGGGCTCCGTGCTCGGTGTCCCCGCCGGTACGTTCATCGGCGGCCTGGCCGGCTGGCGGACGGCATTCGTGGTCATGGGGGTGCTGACCGTGGGCGTACTGGCCCTGATGCTCCTGGTGATTCCGGCCCTGCCCCCGACGCAGGTCACCCGCGTGAGCGTGCTCCGTACCGTGCTCGGCCGGACCGGCACCCGGTTCGCACTGCTCCTCACCTTCCTCATCGTCCTGTCCCACTTCTCCACGTATACCTACGTAACCCCCTTTCTGGAACAGGTCACCCGCGCCGACCCGGCGCTGATCACGGTGTTCCTGCTCGTCTACGGCACCGCCGGCATCGTCGGCAACTTCGTCGGCGGCTCACTTGTGTCGCGCCGTCCGCGCACCGCGATCTGCCTCGCCGCGGGAATGATCGCCGCCGCGACCACGCTGCTCCCGGTCCTGGGCAGGTGGGAGGCCGGAGCCGTCGCTCTGCTGGTCGTCTGGGGGGTCGCCTACGGTGCGGTACCGGTCTGCTCGCAGGCGTGGTTCGCCAAGGCCGCGCCCGATGCGCCCGAAGCGGCGTCCGTCCTGTTCACCGCGTCCTTCCAGGCGACCTTCGCCCTCGGCGCCCTGGCAGGCGGGGCCGTCCTCGACCACATGTCCGTCTCGGCGGTCATGCTGCTCGGCGGCGCGACAGCGGCCCTCGTGGTGGTCGTGGCTCCCCGGCTCGGGAGCGACGACCCTACGCCGTGAACGCCCCTTCGCCGTGCGCCGGGCGGCATGGCCCGCTCGGGTGGACGGGGCCCGGTGGGGAGAACCCCACCATGGCGCGCAGTGCTGGCACCCCAATGAATTCGGGGGGCCGCTTCACTGTCCGTATCGTCTGCTGACTGCACGATGATTGCATGCAGCAAACGCACACTCATTCGCCCGGTCGCGGTCGCGATCCTTTCATAGACGTCATCAGAGCACTATGCGTGCTGGCCGTGATTTCCCAGCACTGGCTCATGCCCGTACTGGCCTATGAGAATGGGCATTTGAGCACCGGGAATGCTCTCGCAAGTCCCGGCTGGTGGATTGTCACATGGCTGACGCAGGTCATGCCCATGGTGTTCTTCGCCGGCGGAGCCGCGAATTTCTTCTCGTTCCGAACGGCGAAATCGGTGCGCACCTGGCTCCGGAGCAGAATTGCGCGTCTCCTGGTGCCGGTCATACCCCTGGCAGCCGTGTGGCTGCTGCTGCCGCACGCGTTGATCGGCGCGGGGGTGCCTCAGCAACCGGTGCTGTTGGCGGGGAGGATAGCCGGGCAGCTGCTCTGGTTCCTCGCCGTCTACGTGCTCGTGGTCGCGCTCACGCCGGTGATGTTCAGGTGGTACCGCCGATACGGATGGCGCGTGATCGGCGTACTCGCCGTGTGTGCCCTGGTCGTCGATGTGCTGCGCTTCGAGGTCAGCCCCGCGATCGGTTTCCTGAACGCCCTCTTCGTCTGGCCGGCAGCCCACCAGTTCGGCTTCCACTACGCCGATGGCGGCCTGCGCATGCGGAGCAGGTGGACATCGGCGGGTCTGGCCGCCGTCGGCTTCGGACTCACCGCAGCCGCTGTGTTCTTCGGGCCCTACCCGGCATCCATGATCGGAATGCCCGGGGCCCCGGTCTCCAACATGAGCCCTCCCACCGCGGTGATGATGTCGCTGACGATCGGCCAGCTCGGGCTCTGGCTGACGCTCAAGCCGGCCATGACGCGGTTCGCCGAACGTCCACTGGCCACCGCCTTCCTGCAATGGTGCGGAACCCGCTTCATGACCCTGTACCTCTGGCACATGCCCGCGCTCGTGATGACGGCGGGAATCGCAATTGTCGGACTCGGCTTCGCGACACCGACGCCCGGCAGCCCGATGTGGTTCGCGGTGGCACCGCTGTGGGTCGGCGTTTCGGGAATCTTCCTGCTGTGCTTCACCAGAATTTTCGGCCGGTTCGAATTCCGTCGCCGTTCCGGTGCGGCATCGGACATAAGCGTCGGCAAGGTCGTTCTCGCGACCATGCTTTCCGCCGGCGGCCTCCTCGGACTTGCCGCGCAGGGGTTCATTTCCCCCGGAAACCCGCTCGGCCCGGTGCTCTGGGTACTGCTGGTGCTGGCAGGGCTGCTCGTCGTACAGGAGAAAAACGCCCCGAAGGCCGTTGTCGCGCAAGGCTCTCGCGCCGTGCCCGTTCAGCCGGCTGTGCGCCATGAAGGTGCCCGGGTTCTCTCCCGGCAGGGCGGCGGATGAGGGCCTCGCACCCTGCGTGTGGGGCGGGGCGCCTCAGCGTCCGGGGGCGGCGAGGGTGAACCGCACCGTCTTCGAGTGCGGCGGCCGCGCCCCGTGCACGGTGGTCCCCCACCGGGCGGCGATCCCGTCCACGAGAACGAGTCCCCGGCCGCCAGGCAGCGGCGGTCGGGTGCGGATTCGGACGGTCGACGATGCGTACGTCCCTCACCCCCTTACAGCCGGTCGTCGAACGCGGCTACCGGTTCGAGGCCCTCCGCTACGGCCCTGCCACCGGCTTCGTCCCCGAGCCGATCGGCCTGCGCATCCTGGCCACGCCCCAGGAGGCCGTCCGCGCCATCCGCGTCCAGCTCCGGGCGAACCATCTCTACGGCCTCACACCGCGCGAACTGATCCGCGCCCACTACTGGTCGGACCAGGGCGGCTGGGTGCAGGCCCTGGGGGCGCTCCACCGCGGCGAACCCTGCGGGTTCACGCTCATGCTGCGGGGTGGCCGGCACATCGAATGGCACGTCCGCCCGCTGACGTACGTATCACTCGACGCCCACACCCACCACCGTCCCGCCCCGCTCCCCGTCGCACAGAAATCCGTATGAGTTAGGCTCGCCGGGGCGCAGCGAGGGCATCGATCGGGCTCAGGTATCGGCCCGCTGGGCCGGAATGTGAGGCCGCCCGTGCGGGACTACTTGCTCATGCTGTTCATCACGGCGGCCGTGACCCATCTCCTGACCGGCCCCGTACGGAAGTTCGCGATCTCCGTCGGCGCGATGCCCGAGATCCGGGCACGCGACGTCCATCGCGAACCCACCCCGCGCCTGGGCGGCGTGGCCATGTTCGGCGGGCTGGTGGCCGGGCTGCTGGTTGCTTCCCACCTGCCGCATCTGGAAGACATCTTCACCCAGAGCTCGACGCCGCGGGCACTGCTGTCCGGCGCCGCGCTCATCTGGCTCCTGGGCGTCCTGGACGACAAATGGGGCGTCGACTCGCTGGTCAAGCTCGGCGGCCAGGTGCTCGCCGCCGGGGTGATGGTCTTCCAGGGACTGACGATCCTCTGGATCCCGGTGCCTGGCACCGACGGGATCTACCTCTCCGACTGGCAGGGCACGCTGCTGACCGTGGGGCTGATCGTCGTCTCCATCAACGCGGTCAACTTCGTCGACGGGCTCGACGGGCTGGCCGCGGGCACGGTGGGCATCGCGGCGACGGCGTTCTTCCTGTACGCGTACCGGCTCTGGTACGGCTACGGGATCGAGGCCGCCGCGTCCACCACGCTGATCTCCGCGATCCTGGCGGGCATGTGCCTCGGGTTCCTGGTCCACAACTCGCATCCGGCCCGGATCTTCATGGGCGACTCGGGCTCGATGCTGCTCGGCCTGCTCATCGCCGGGTGCGCGGTCTCGGTGACGGGCGAGGTCGACCCGAGCCTCCTCAACCAGTCGGTGGACGGCAGGTCCGGGTCGACCGCGATGGTGCCGGTCTACATTCCGCTGATGCTGCCGCTGTCCGTCATCGCACTGCCCGTCGCGGACCTCGTGCTCGCCGTCATCAGGCGTACGTGGAACGGAATGTCCCCCTTCGCCGCCGACAAGGGCCACCTCCACCACCGCCTGCTCCAGCTCGGCCACTCGCACCGCCGGGCCGTGCTGCTCATGTACTTCTGGTCGGCACTGTTCTCGTTCGGGATCGTGGCCTACTCGGCGCGGGGCGCCAAGTCCTGGATGCTCTTCGGGGTCACGTTCGTCTGCGCGGTGGGCCTGTTCCTGCTGCTCCAGCCCCGCTACGAATCCGGCCTCACCCGCCGCCTGCTGCCGCGCAGGCCCGGGGGCCGCGTGGTCGCCACCGGCGGAAAGCGGACCGAGGCCGGCGAGGAACGCCGGGTCCCGTCCAGGTGACCGCGGTGCTCCGCTCGCCGGGGGTCGCGACGGGGTGGCTCAGGCCTTCGGGGCCACCTTCGAGAGGCCGTTGATAATGCGGTCCATCGCGTCGCCGCCCGTGGGGTCGGTGAGGTTGGCGAGCATCTTCAGGGTGAACTTCATCAGCAGGGGGTGCGTCAGGCCGCGCTGGGTGGCGATCTTCATGACCTTGGGGTTGCCGATCAGCTTCACGAAGGCGCGGCCCATCGTGTAGTAGCCCCCGTAGGTCTCCTTGAGCACCTTCGGGTAGCTGTTCAGCGCCAGTTCGCGCTGGGCCGGGGTTGCGCGGGCGTGGGCCTGGACGATGACGTCCGCGGCGATCTGGCCCGACTCCATGGCGTACGCGATGCCTTCGCCGTTGAACGGGTTGACCATGCCGCCCGCGTCACCGACGAGCAGCAGGCCCTTGGTGTAGTGCGGCTGGCGGTTGAAGGCCATCGGGAGGGCGGCGCCGCGGATCGGCGTCGTCATGTTCTGAGGGGTGTAGCCCCAGTCCTCCGGCATGGACGCGCACCACGCCTTGAGGACCTCGCGCCAGTCCAGCTCCTTGAAGGCGGAGGAGGAGTTGAGGATGCCGAGGCCGACGTTGGACGTGCCGTCGCCCATGCCGAAGATCCAGCCGTAGCCGGGCAGGAGCCGGTCCTGGGGGCCTCGGCGGTCCCACAGCTCCAGCCAGGACTCCAGGTAGTCGTCGTCGTGGCGGGGCGAGGTGAAGTACGTACGCACGGCCACGCCCATCGGGCGGTCCTCGCGGCGGTGCAGGCCCATGGCGAGCGACAGCCGGGTGGAGTTGCCGTCGGCGGCGACGACGAGCGGGGCGTGGAAGGTGACCGGGGTCTTCTCCTCGCCGAGCTTCGCGTTGACGCCGGTGATGCGGCCGGTGCGGTCGTCGACGATCGGGGCGCCGACATTGCAGCGCTCGTGAAGCCGCGCGCCCGCCTTCTGCGCCTGGCGGGCCAGTTGCTCGTCGAAGTCGTCGCGCTTTCGGACCAGTCCGTAGTCCGGGTACGAGGCGAGATCCGGCCAGTCCAGCTGGAGGCGGACGCCGCCGCCGATGATGCGCAGGCCCTTGTTGCGCAGCCAGCCGGCCTCTTCGGAGATGTCGATGCCCATGGAGACGAGCTGCTTGGTGGCGCGCGGGGTGAGTCCGTCGCCGCAGACCTTCTCGCGGGGGAAGGCCGTCTTCTCCAGGAGCAGAACGTCCAGTCCGGCCTTGGCGAGGTAGTACGCGGTCGTGGAGCCGGCCGGGCCTGCCCCGACGACGATCACATCCGCGCTGTGTTCGGAGAGGGGCTGCTCGGTCACGGTCGGATCTCCCGAAGACTCGAAATCGCGTGCCGCGCGGCACCTGTCCCGTGCAGTCTATGGGGGCCTGCTGATCGACCTTCCGAAGGGCTCCCCGATGTCGACCGCGCCTTCCGCCGCTCCCTCCGTACAGTTGCGCGTCCCCACCGACGAGGACGCGCTGTCCTGGCACCGCGCGTTCGACGACCCCGAGGTGATGAAGTTCTTCGGCGGGACGTCGGAGGAGATTTCGATGTACGAGGAGTGGACCGCTCGCCAGCGCCGGCTCGACGCCGAGCTGGGCTACTGCCTGTGGACGGTGCTCGGCGAGGACGGCGACGTGGCCGGTTTCACCGGCGCCCAGCCCTGGCCGCAGACCGAGTACGGCCCGGTGGGCGAGATCGAGATCGGCTGGCGGCTGGCCCGCTCGGCCTGGGGCCGGGGTTACGCCACCGCCGCCGCGCGCCTCACCCTGGAACGGCTGCGCGCCGCCGGGGTGGAGCGGGTGGTGGCGACGATCGACGCGCGCAACGAGCGGTCGATCGCCGTGGCCCGGCGGCTGGGGATGGAGCGGGCGGAGAGCTTCACGACTCCGCGGCAGGGCCAGGAAGTGTTCTGCTTCCGGCTGGGGCTGACTCCGTGACGGCGGCGGCCGGTCGATGTCGTTGAGGGACCGGACGGACGGGGCGATGCCGAAACCGCCCGGTTCCCGTCAACGGGAGTCACCGGAGCGTTGCTTCAGGGGCGTACGCCCCGGTGCAGAGCAACCACACCGCCGGTGAGGTTGCGCCAGGCGACCTTCGACCAGCCGGCCCGCTGGAGCTTGGCCGCGAGCCCGGCCTGGTCGGGCCAGGCTCGGATGGACTCGGCGAGATAGACGTACGCGTCGGGGTTGGACGACACCGCGCGCGCGACCGGCGGCAGCGCCCGCATCAGGTACTCGGTGTACACCGTGCGGAACGGCGTCCAGGTCGGCTGCGAGAACTCGCAGATCACCACCCGGCCGCCCGGCTTCGTCACCCGGTACAGCTCGCGCAGCGCCGCATCCGTGTCCTGGACGTTGCGCAGCCCGAAGGAGATCGTCACCGCGTCGAAGGTCTCGTCGCGGAACGGCAGCCTGGTGGCGTCACCCGCGGTGAAGGGCAGCCACGAGTTGCGCTTCTTGCCCTCCTGCAGCATGCCGAGGGAGAAGTCGCACGGCACGACGTACGCGCCCGTCGCGGCGAACGGCAGCGAGGACGTCGCCGTGCCCGCTGCCAGGTCGAGGACCTTCTCCGCGGGCCGGGCGTGCACCGCCTTCGCGACCTCCTTGCGCCACAGCCGGGCCTGGCCGAGCGACAGCACATCGTTGGTGAGGTCGTAGTTCGCCGCCACGTCGTCGAACATCGTGGCGACTTCGTGCGGCTGCTTGTCCAGGGAAGCTCGGGTCACGCACCCATTCAAGCAGCCCGGTCTGCGGTGCTTCGCGCCGGTCGCGAGTCGGCCCCGGATGGACTGAACCAATTGGGTCCATCGGCAGTCAGTAGGGAAGGGAACACAGAACAATAGAGCCACCGGGAACCAGGGGGGAGCCCAGATGTCCGTACAGGGGGCACGCCGGCGGCTACGGCCGGAACGCGGCCGGAAACGGCTGTTCGTCGCTGCTGTCGTCCCGGCGGCGCTGATCTGCGCCGCCGCTGTGGTGGGGCCCCGGTGGAGCACCGACGCCGAGGGGAAGACGGCCGTACCGTCCGCGTCCGGGTCCTCGTCGGACATCGGCACGTTCACCGTCGCCCGTGCGGGCGCCTCGGACACCGGCAAGGGCAACGCCTACCGGGTCGAGGTGGAGGACGGTTCGGGCGTCGACCCCGACCGTGCCGCCGCCGAGATCGCCCGCATCCTGGCCGCGCCACGGGGCTGGTCGCACCACGGCGAGCACACCTTCCGCCAGGTGACCGGCGGTCCGGCGGGACTGGTCATCCGTATCGCCACCCCCGGGACCACCGACGCCATCTGCGGGCGGAGCGGCCTGGACACCCACGGCGAGGTCAACTGCCGGGTCGGCACCGACGTCATGGTCAACCTCAAGCGCTGGCAGCAGGGATCACCCGAATTCCACGGCCCGCTCGCCGACTACCGGGCCCTCATCATCAACCACGAGGTCGGGCACTGGCTGGGCCACGGCCACGAGACCTGCCCGGGCAAGGGCCGCCCCGCCCCCGCGATGATGCAGCAGATCTACGGACTGAAGGGGTGCGTCTCCAACCCTTGGCCGTACGACACCAACGGGCATTACCTGGGCGGCCCGTCGGTACCGTGACGGGCCCGTCCGTACATGGCCGCGCTTGTCGCAGCGGGTGCCCATGTCCCGGCAGACGAAGAGCGATATTCAGGTTCGTCGCCCTCGCCACATGGAGCGTAAAGCAGCAGGTCGCGGGCGGTCCGTGGGAGCTGCTCCGGGGTGCAGCGTCCAAGGCTCCGACGAGCGGGCGAGTATGCCGTCCCGGCCGCGATCGGGACATGCTCTATGGCCGGCTGTTCGCATGGGGGTCCGCACCGGACGGGCCGACCGGGCGCGGAGGTATGGCCGGCACTGGTTCATTGATGCCCGGGGTGTGGGCGGGCGGCGCCGGAGCCGGGTCCAGGGGGCTGCCGGGCAGCAGCACCAGCAGGCACACGGCCACCACGGCAGCAGCCACACCGAGCGCGGCGAAGGCAACCCTGCGCGCCCGGCGCACTCCCCAACTGCGCCCCTGCGGGGGTGCGTAGCGGCACAGGTCGCGGTGCGTGACGAGCGCGGCGCGGGCGGCCAGCGCGGCGCGCAGCCGGTCCTCGGTCGCAAGTCGGCGGTCTTCGGCATTCGGCCTCATCGGCCCGCCCCCAGCTCCTTCTCCATGGCATCCAACGCGCGGCTCGCGGTGGACTTCACCGTGCCGCGGGACAGCCCGAGCGTCTGCGCGATCTGTGCCTCGGTCAGCTCCGACCAGTAGCGCAGCACCAACACCTCGCGCTGGCGCTGCGTCAGTTGCCCTATTGCGTCGAGCACTTGACGGTGTTCCTCGGCGAGCAGCAGCCCCTCGTCGACGGGCGGCCCGTAACCCTGGTGGGGTGGGCTGTAGGCACGGGCGGTGCGACGTCTGCGCAGCACGGAGCGGGCAGCGTTGACCACAGCGGTGTACAGGTAGGCCCCGGGGTCCTGGAGCCCGTCCAGCGAGGTGCCGTGCGTGCGGCAGACGGCGGCGAAGGCGTCCTGGACGACGTCCTCGGCGGTGTGCAGATCGTCCACCAGGAAGAGCGCGAGCCGCACCATGTCGAGTCGCCGTGCCTGGTACAGCTCGGTCAGCGTGGGCGGCGGCTCGTCGTCGTACGGCGTACCGAGTGCCCGCGGACGATGTCTCTGTTCCGGCACATCCTCGGTCCGGGGCATGCGGGAGAACAGACGGGACCACCAGGGCGGCGCTGCGGGAATGGCGTACTGCATGGACCTCGATCCGTCGCGGGAGGGGCGGGCGGGCCTACGGAAAGGCCGGCCCGCCCCGTGGTGCTGCCGCTGCTGCTACTTCTGGACCCCGCTGCCCGGCTGGATCACCCGGGGCGCATCGGCCGGGACGGGCACGGTGCCGGGCTTGCCCGCGTCGGCCGGCTTGCCCGCGTCGACGACCTTCGGAGTACCGGCGGGCTTCGAGTCGACGGGCTTCGACGCGGTCTGCGGGGCTGCGTCCCCGGTCGTGGTGACCTTCGGCGCGGCCGGCTTCACGCCGGAGTCGGCAACGGCCTGCACGGCGAAGCCGCCGCCCAGCAGCAGCGCGACACCGGTGACGGCACCCAGGGCCCGGGGGCGGAGACGGTGGTTCCACTTGGCGTGCGAAGACATGGGACTCTCCCGAGGAAGTGACGGAAAAACGGTCTGGAACAACAGCTGAAGGGCACCTTCAACCCACCAGACGTGCGACACCACCCGAGGTTGCGACCACATCCGAGAAACTTCACCACGGCCTGCTCTTCAGGGAGAGAGAGCGTGCCCAGTGCCCGCAGGCCGGCCCTGATCTGCCGCGCAGTACAGCAACCGGCGCACACGGGCGTACCTGCGGCGCCGGGGCCTTCGGCATGTGATCCCGGAGAAGGCCGACCAGGCGGCTGGCTGCGGCGGAAGACCAGCCGTCCGCCGAGCACCGTCGCCGTACAACTCACGGCGCCCGCAGTACGCAGCGCCGCCAGGTCCCGTACACCGACACCGCTGCCCGGTCGGCGCCGCCTCGCGCCGGTCGTGCGCCGGCGCCGGAAAATTCCGGGACCGTCCGGCTCCGGAGGGGCACTAGCGCCGCCGGTACACCAGCCGCCCGCCCAGCACCGTGGCCACGCACCGCCCCGCCCCCGCCGCGCACAGCGCCGCCTCATCGGGTACGTCGAAGACGGCGAGGTCGGCACGGCCGCCGACGGTGAGCGGGCCGTGCACGGAACCGGGCAGGTCGTACCCCTCCACGAACGGGTCCAGGCTCGGTTCGCCGACCAGTATGCCGGGGGCGCCGACGACCGAGACCTCCGTCAGACCCGAGCGGGCAACGGCGGTGCGGACGGCCGGGTCGTGGAAGCGGCCCGCGAGGTGCGTCGTGCCGTACCGCAGCATCTGCTGCAGTCCGCGCCGTACGCTGCCCGCCCGCCGCATCGCGTCCATCTCACCGACCAGCCGCTCGAACGCCTCGCCCCACAGCGGCTGGTCGCCGAGCGCGTCCGCCTCGCGCGGGTCGGGGTGGTAGCAGCGGGTGAGCAGCCACAGCCCGTGCCACTGCCGCAGTCCCGGCGTGATGACGCCCGGCCATGTACGGACCCGGGCCGCGGGGTGGGCGGCCACGACCTCGTCGTACGGTCCGAGGGCGACGATGCGGTCGCCCTCCACGGCCACCGCACCCTGCGCAACGGCAGCCGCGCCGACCGGAAGCACCAGCGGCGCGGCATGAACGGTCAGCAAAACTGCCTCAGTTGGCGTTCAGGAGCTTCAGCTCCGGATGGGCCGTGCCGCCCTCGATCGCAGTGGACGAGATGTGCGAGACGACGCGCTCGTCGACCGGGTCGTTCGCCGGGTCGTCGTGGACGACGAGGTGCTCGTACGTCGTGGCGCGCTGCGCCGGTACGCGGCCCGCCTTGCGGATCAGGTCGATGATCTCCAGGCGGTTGGAGCGGTGCTTGGCACCGGCCGAGGAGACGACGTTCTCCTCCAGCATGATCGAGCCGAGGTCGTCGGCGCCGTAGTGCAGCGACAGCTGGCCGACCTCCTTGCCGGTGGTCAGCCAGGAGCCCTGGATGTGCGCGACGTTGTCGAGGAAGATCCGGGCGATGGCGATCATCCGCAGGTACTCGAAGAGCGTCGCCTGCGTCCGGCCCTTCAGGTGGTTGTTCTCCGGCTGGTACGTGTACGGGATGAACGCGCGGAAGCCACCCGTCCGGTCCTGTACGTCGCGGATCATCCGCAGGTGTTCGATGCGCTCGGCGTTGGTCTCGCCGGTGCCCATCAGCATGGTGGAGGTGGACTCGACACCGAGGCGGTGCGCGGCCTCCATGATCTCCAGCCAGCGCTCACCGGACTCCTTGAGCGGGGCGATCGCCTTGCGCGGCCGGGCCGGCAACAGCTCGGCGCCCGCTCCCGCGAAGGAGTCGAGACCGGCGGCGTGGATGCGCTGGATGGCCTCCTCGACGGAGACCTTGGAGATCCGGGCCATGTGCTCGACCTCGGAGGCGCCGAGCGAGTGGATGACGAGCTGCGGGAACGCCTTCTTGATGGCGGAGAAGTGCTCCTCGTAGTACTCGACGCCGTAGTCCGGGTGGTGCCCGCCCTGGAACATGATCTGCGTGCCGCCGAGTTCGACGGTCTCCGCGCAGCGGCGCAGGATGTCGTCGAGGTCGCGGGACCAGCCTTTGGCAGTGTCCTTGGGCGCGGCGTAGAAGGCGCAGAACTTGCAGGCCGTGACGCACACGTTCGTGTAGTTGATGTTGCGCTCGATGATGTACGTCGCGATGTGCTCCGTACCGGCGTAACGGCGTCGGCGTACGGCATCGGCGGCCGAGCCCAGTGCGTGCAGCGGCGCCGACCGGTAGAGGTCGAGGGCCTCCTCCGGAGTGATCCGACCGCCCTCGGCGGCTCGGTCGAGGATGGGCTGAAGGTCGGCCTTCTCGGTCACCGGGCTGTCACCTTTCGGCGGTTTTTCAACGGATCTACGGACCGGTTCAGCCTACGCCAGCCCCTGTCGGGGTCAGCTGCCGGACCGGGTGAGCGTGCCGTACGGACGTCCCGCGCCGCTCTCCTCGGACCGGAAGCGGAGGGTGCCGTCGGCGGCGCGTGTGAAGTGGACGTCGGTGGTGGGGGAGGTGCAGAGGGTCGGGTCGCCGGGGCGCTGCGGATCGGCGCGCTCCCGGAGCGTCAGTTCCTTGTCGGTGCCGGACGAGAGGCTGGCGACGCTGTTGCAGCGGACGGTCAGTCCGAGAGCGCTGACCTCCGTGGTCATACGGACCACGTCCGCGCCTTTCTTCCCCTCGGTGAACACGGCGGTGAGCGTGCCGTGCGACTGCCCGGAGGTCTTCTCGGTGATCGGGCCCTTCCACGTGCCGATGAACGCCTTCGGGAGTTCGCTGATCTGCTCCGGGCCACCCGTACCCGAGTCCGAGGGCTGCGACGGCCGCCCGGAGGGCGTGGCGGCCGGCGGGGTGTGGCCGACACCGCCGTGTTCGGCGGTGTCCCGGCCGCCGCCGCCCGGCATCAGATCGAAGATGTACGCACTGCCCACGGTCACGGCGGCGAGGGCGCCCGCCACGGCGAGGGCGACGGTGCAGCTCAGCCTCCGGCCGCGGTTCGCATCGGGGCGGGCCGGGGCGGAGTCCGCGCTGACGGTGACGGAGAAACGGGGGTCGGGCGTACGTTGCCCGGGCAGCCCGGACGACCCGGTCGGCCGCGACGTCCCGGCCGACTCGGCCATACCGGCGGTCGCCGGCCACGAGGGCGGCCCGTTCGGCCGGGGCGGCCGGGTCGGTTCATGCGACGGGAACGGCTCGATCGGCGGACCGAACCCACCGCCCGCACCACCTGCGCCGCCCGCGCCCCACGCCGCACTGCTGAACGGCACCGGCCCCGACTGCACCGGCGCCTCCTGCGGTTCCAGGTCCAGCAGTGCGACCGCCGCCCGGCTGACCTCGCGCACCAGAGGACCCGGCAGCCAGCCCGCCGCCACCAGCGCCGCCGCCCCGCCCGGCGCCAGCTGCCGGGCCAGCTCCGTAGGGGTCGGCCGGTCCTCCGGGTCCTTCTCCAGACACCCGGCGACGACGTCCCGCAGCTCCCCCTCCAGCTCCCCCAGCTCGGGCTCCTCGTGCACCACCTTGTAGAGCAGTACGGCCGAGGAGTCGCCGAGGAAGGGGGCGGTACCGGTCGCCGCGTACGCGAGCACCGCGCCGAGCGAGAAGACATCGGCCGCGCCCGAGATGTCCACGCCCCGGATCTGCTCCGGTGCCATGTAGCCCGGCGAGCCGACCGAGACCCCGGTGGAGGTGAGCGAGGCGGTGGCACCGATGGCGTGGGCGATCCCGAAGTCGATCAGCCGGGGGCCGTCGAGGGCGAGCAGCACGTTGGACGGCTTCACATCGCGGTGGATGAGGCCCTGCTCGTGCACCGCGGCCAGCGCCTCCCCGAGTCCGGCACCCAGCGTCCGCACCGCGTGCTCGGGCAGCGGCCCGTGCTCGGCGACCGCGGTGGACAGCGGGGGGCCGGCCACATAGCCGGTGGCGACCCACGGAATGGGGGCGTCCGGGTCGGCGTCCAGGACGGGCGCCGTCCACTGCGCACCGATCCGCCGCGCCGCGTCCACCTCCCGCCGGAAGCGGGCCCGGAACTGCTCGTCGAGAGCGAAGTGGGGGTGCACGACCTTGACCGCGACGGTACGTCCGCCCGCGCTGCGCCCCAGATAGACCCGGCCCATGCCGCCCGCACCGAGCCTGCCGAGCAGTCGGTAGGCACCGATGGTCAGCGGTTCGCCGGCTTCCAGCGGCTGCATATGGACTCCCCCTGTGGACCGGCCGGACCTCCGACCGAAGCCTAGGGGGCGAAGGTCATCGGGTCACAGAGGAAACCATCCGCCGATTTCACCCCTAAGGGAACGAACAACGGCTTTCGACACAACAAAAGGCGTGAATGCGTCGTTCACCCGAGCAATTCCGGTACTCTCCCCGGACATCATCCGGGAATGGCTATTCGACGCGTATTAACCCGAATCGATAGCCGGGCCGGGAGCCGCACCGCTCACACCAGCCCGCCGTACAGCACGCCGGCCAGGGCCCCACAGATCATGAAGGGGCCGAACGGGAACGCGGCCTTCCGGCTCGCCCGGCGCAGCAGGATCAGGCCGAGGCCCCAGCCCGCGCCGACGACGAAAGCCACGGCGGTGCCGGCGAAGAGCACCGGCCAGCCGTACCAGCCGAGAACCTGCCCCAGGGTGAGGGCCAGCTTGACGTCGCCGAAACCCATTCCGCCGGGGTTGATCAGGAAGAGCAGGAAGTAACAGCCGCCGAGGGCGAGCCCGCCGAGCAGCGCCGTCGGCCACGACCCGGCGGCGGCAGGCAGTGATGCGGTGGCGCCGAGCAGGACGGGCGTCCCCGCCGCAAGCGGAAGCGTGAGGGTGTCGGGCAGCCGGTGCACGGCTCGGTCGACGAGACTCAGCAGGGTGCCGAACGGCGCGAGCAGCAACCAGACCACCAGCTCCGGCCGGGCGCCGACGGCCGCGGCGAGGCTCCCGCAGACCAGCGCGGTGGCGACAGCAGGCATATAAGGGGCGGGCCGCAGGGCCGCACCGGGTCGCACCCCGTCGCGGCCGGCTGTGGGGACGCCCGGGTCGCCGCCATCCGTGACGAGACCCGAGTCCCCGTCAGCCGTACCGGGACCCGGCCCACAGCCATCGGCCCTGCCGACGCCCGAGGAGCCGCCCAAGCCGCCGGCCGACATGTCGGCGCCCGGGCCGAGAACCGTACCGCCGACACCGTCCGGCACCTTCCCCGGCCCGCGGCTGACCGCCGCCCCCGCACCCGCACCGACCGGCTGACGCCTCGCGCACCGCGCGCATGCCGGAGGGCCGAGCCAGCCACGGGCCGGGCCCGTCAAAGGGTGGCCGGAAGGGCAGGCCGTGCGCCAAGGGGTGCCCAGCTCGACGGCGAGACGGTACGCGGCGCGCGGCACGAGGAGCCCCGTGCCGGCGCCCCACAGCGCGGCCGCAACGATCGTCGGCACGCTCATAGGTCAGCCGGCCGCCGCATCGGCGTCACGCCAGGTCGGCAGCAGCTCGTCCAGCAGCGCTTCCGTACGCGGCGGCAGCCCCCGGCCGGCGGCGGCCGGCTGGTTGGCCCGGGCGACGAGGGACGCGGCGAGCACCGCCAGGCGCTCGGTATCGCCCGTGGCGTGGGTCGCGCGCAGCAGCTCGTTCCACAGCCGCTCGTCGGTCGGCGACGAGGACAGTGCGACGGTGAGTGCGGCGACGGCCTGCTCGGGTCGGCCCTGTTCGAGGTGGTGTTCCGACAGGGCGAGGGCCACGTCCGCGACGAGCAGGGGCAGCTGGGCGTCGACGATCTCGTGGGAGAGCCAGCCGTACCGTCCCGCCGGCCGGTCCACCAGCAGCGGGCCGCGGACGAGCTCGAGCGCGTCGGTGAGCAGCCGCTCCCGCACGGCCGCGTTCCGGGCCCCCCTGCCCTGCGTCGCTTCATGGTGAAGCGAGCGCAGCACGTCGAGGTCGGAGACGACGGAGACAGCGAGCGTGAGGCGGCCCGCCGGGTCCAGGCGCAGGCGAGGAGTACCGTCCGGGTCGGCACCGAGCCACTCACGCATCCGCTCGACGAGCGCGTCCCTTACGTCCTCGGTCACCCCGCGTGGCCACAGCGACGCGGCGAGCACCTGCGGATGCACACCCTCGCGGTGCAGCAGGAGCAGCGCCAGCGCCTCGTGCAGGAGCACACTGCGCTCGCTGTCGGGGGCGTCGATGCCGATGAGCTCGTACGTTCCGACGAGCCGGGCATAGACCGCCGGCCGGCCACGCTCTGTGATGTCGACGAGGAACCGGCTGGTGGACGGGTCGGGGTTCGGATCGTGGTCGGGCTCGGCGTCCTTGAAGAGCTGGACCACCGCGTCGTGCTGTGCTCGGGGCAGCATCTGAGCCTTGAGTTCGAGACCGAGCAGTGGGGCGAGCAGCCGGCCGTCGGAGGTGACCTCCAGCTGCCAGACCGCTCCGGGCAGATCGGCCGAGCCCGTGCCGACGAGATAGCCGATGCCCAGTCGGCCCGCGTCGGAGGCGAGTTCGGTGAGCCGCGCGGCCTGCGTCCCGGTCGGTTCGGCGGCGAGCAGGACGAGGTGCGGCGCCCAACGATTGTGCTGGACGTGGCCGGTACGACCGATGAGGACGGAGTCGTGCCCGGCTGCGCCCAGCGCGCCGCGGCGCTGCCGGGTCTCGGCCTCCATGACCTCCAACAGGTCCTCGACCCCTTCGAGATGACGCAGTCGGGTGGGGGCAAGTGCGCCGAGCTCCTCGCCGAAGCCCACCAGCGTGACCGTCATCCGGTCCGACCAGCCGCTGGTGGCCAGTTCCGCGGCGATCGAGGCCATCACGGCGGCGCGGTCCTGTGCGGCTCCGGTCAGCGAGACGACACCCGGTACGGACTCCAGGTTCAGCAGCAGACGGGAGTCGTCGTGGGTGCCCAGGCTGACAAGGCCGGGGTACGGGGACGCGGTGTCACTGTCCCCGTACACTCCGGCGGCGGATTTCTCCAAGTGCCAGAAGGTACCGTCCTGGCCCTCCTGCCACGGAGCGGGTGGCCGGCCCTCCCGGCGGCCGAGCTGAAGGTGCAGTTCGCCGTCGGCCAGCCAGGCCGCGTACACGACCGGCAGCGGGCGGGACTCCGCGGTGAGCGCCGCGGACAGACCACGCAGGGACCGGTCCAGGAGACGCACGGCCTCGGGGTCGGCCCCGACCAGCAGTGCGTCCTGGACATCGGCGGCGGCACCGGTGGGCACGGGCGGCTCCATGCCGCCCCGGCCTGTGACAGTGCTCATCGCGGACTGCCACAGCGCGGTACGGCGCCGGCGGCCCAGGGCTGCGAGCAGTCCTGCGGCGAGCAGCGGGGAAGCGATGAGGGCCTCGGGGAGACCGAAGGAGGAGTCGCCTGCGACCGGCGTCGCGACCTCGGTACCGGACTCCGAGCCGGTGTCCGGGGCGGCTGGCCGCTGTGCGGGCAGGGCGATCTGTGCGGTGTCGGTGTCGACACCACGACGACCGCCCTCGTGCCGGTCATCGCCCTGCTGTGCGCCGCCGCCCTGTGCCTGATCTCCGGCATCGGCGTACTCCTGGATCTGCTGCCGTACTTCCTCGGAGACCTTTGGCGCCTCGTCCGGCATCTCGACGACGTCACCGCCGTGGGCGTCTGCGGGCATCTCCATGATCCAGCCCGGCCGGATGAGGCTCGCCTGCGACAGCTTCGAACCGTCCGGCTGCACACGATCCTTGTTGAGCTGGTAGATCTCCTTGTATCGGCGCCCGTCCCCCAGGTGACGTTCGGCGACCTCCCAGAGCGAGTCGTGGTGCCGGCCTTCCGGAGGCTGGATCCGGTAGAACTTGGTCCCCTGCTCCTTGGCACTCTCCGCCGCTCGCTTCACGCCTTCGGCGCGCTCGGCCGCCTTCTCCCGCGCCGGCCCCTGCGCTTGCTCGCCGGGAGTCTGCTGTGCAGCCGACGCCACCGCCGGGCGGCTCTGTCCTTCCAGAGTCTGGCCGAGCTGCGAGAGACCGGGGGTGAAGCTCGCCGCTCCCGCCGTCACCAGCAACAGGGCCGCCACCAGTTGCCGGGCGAGGGCCTGGCTCGCCCCGGCGCCGGGGACCCGGGTCGGCATGCCGACCCCGGAGACGGCCGCCTTCACCTCGACGAGGACGCAGGCGGTGAACTGCGCCCACGCCAGCCAGACCACCACCGTCAGCACGCTGATGAACGTGTCGACCGTGATCTGCCGCTGGAACATGTCCAGCGAAGGCATCTCGTCCGGCAGCGGCCAGCCCACGAAGTACGCCAGCGCCCCGGGCACGCCGACGACGAGGGAGGCCAGCGCGACGAACGCGAGGAATGCCTTGACGAAGTCGCCGAGGGTCCGCCGGGGCGGTCTCGGGCGGCTGCTCGTACGGGAGGTGGTGCGTGCCATAACAGGCTTCCTGTGGAGGACGACGGTGGAGTAGCGGCGGTGGGTCGGGGCGGTCGCTTTCCGGCTTCCGGGCTACCCGGCGACGGACTCGGCGGCCGATCTGCCGTGCACAGTCAGCGAGCCGCCGAAGAGGATTCCGGTCAGCACAGGCCGGTAGGTGAGCTGGATCTCGACCTCGACCCGTCGGGCGTCGGCCGCCACACAGCGCGAGGCCGC
Organism: Streptomyces sp. NPDC037301; assembly: GCF_055602785.1. NCBI lineage: Bacteria > Bacillati > Actinomycetota > Actinomycetes > Kitasatosporales > Streptomycetaceae > Streptomyces > Streptomyces sp. NPDC037301. The sequence goes on along the minus strand of NZ_JBVJWD010000003.1, from coordinate 53,946 downwards.
GACATCCTCTCCCGTCATTCCCTCCTCCCGGGCGAAGGCGCGTACCCGGGCGGCGCAGTTGCCGGAGTTGATGGGAGCCGAACCACCGGAGCCGTCGTACAGGGCGTCCCGGTCGATGTCCTGCGCCGCGTATCGGGCGGCCTGTTCGGCGATGTCCGCGGCCCGTTCGCGCTGGGAGATCGCCAGCCCGCCGTCGATCACGAACGCGGCCAGTGCCATGAAGAGCAGCGCGAAGATGATGACGGCGCCGGCGCCCGAGCCCCTGTCGTCCAGGTGTTCGCGCCGTGCCGCCCACCGAGAGCGCACCAGCTCCTGCGCCGTCATGCGGCCCTCCGGAAGGGGTCGAGCGGCGAGGTGGACCGGCCGGTGAGGGTGGTCGGGATGTCGAGACCGAGCATCCCCAGGCCGCGGATCTCGCAGCTGACCTCGACGGTGAAGAACCCGCCGGGCTCGAAGCCATCGCTGATCTTGTTCACCGTCACCGGTCCCGCGCACACATCGGCGAGATCGGCTGCCGCCGCCTTCCTCGCCTCTGCCATCGCGATGCCGCGGTCCTTCTGGATCGAACCGGCACGGGCCGCGTCCCGTGCAGCGCCGTCGACCGCGCCCCGGCCGTCGACGAGTTGCCCGAAGGCGACGAGGACCAGAAGGAAGAGGATCACAACAGGCGCGAGGATGACCACCTCGATCGTGGACAGGCCACGGTCGTCGGCGGCCCGGACCCTTATCCGCTCGCGCGCGCGGACCATCAAGTGAGTCAGCCCCCTTCCGGTACGAATCGCTCCACCGGCCCCTGTGACTGTGCGTGGACCGTCAGGTCGAGCCCTGGGAAGACGCTCGGCACCCTCGCGGTGATCTCCACGCCCACCATGTCCGGCTCGGGCCGGTACGTCCGCACCTTGGGCAAGAGGACCAACTGCGGGCCCAACTGCTGGATGTAGCTGTCGGCGACCACCCGCGCCTTGCCCCGCCACCCGCCCGGGTTCTCGTCCGCCTCGGCCCGCGCCTCGCGCGCGCCCGCCTGGGCGGCGGCCTGCGCCACATGGTCCGCGAAGGAGTACAGCGCGAACTGCACCGTCGCGAAGATCATGAAGAACAGGATGGGGGTCAGCAGGACGAACTCGATCGCGGTCGCGCCGGAGTCACCGCGGGTGGAGGCGACCTCCACCCGGCGGCGTACGGCGGTGCGCAACCAGTCTGCGAAACGGTTCATGGCATCGGAAAGGGGAAGTTCGACCGTCAACATCCCTCTGGTCAGCAGGTCTTGCCGGCGTCGGCGCCCGTGATGCACTCGCCGACCTTGGTGGCACCGTCCTTCAGTGCGAGATTGATGATCGCGGCGACCACGCCGACGATCGCGACCACGACCGCCGAGATGATCACCCACTCGACGGCGGACGCGCCGCGGTCGAGCTCGCCCGAGCGGGCACGCTGCACCCTGCCCCGCAGGAAGGTGAGCAGGAAGTCGACGGCCGGATGGCTGATGCGGGGTCCGTTCATGGTTTTCGGATCCTCTCGAAGAAGGGGCAGGCGGGTTACGGAGATCAGCTGACCTGGAAGACGCGTACGGCAGCCGGGAAGATCAGGAAGACGAGGAAGCCGGCGCAGAGCAGCAGCTGGGCGACGAGCATCGACTGCGACTTCTCGCCCGCACTGCCCTCGATCTGGGCCATCTCCCGGTGCCGCATCGTCTCGGCCCGGGAGGCCAGGGACTCGCGCACCTTCGCTCCGTCGTCGGCGACGAGCGCCAGGGAGGCCGAAAGGTCCTTCAGCTCGTCAACGCCCAGCTGTTCACCGAGCCGGCCGAGCGCCTGCCACTGGCTGGTACCGGTGATCCGGGCGTCCGCCAGAGTGTTGCGGATCCGCCGCAGCGCCCAGCCGTCGCTCACCTCTGCCGCGGCCATCAGCGCTTCGGGCAGACCACGGCCGCCGGCCAGGTTCATGGCGACCAGGTCGAGATAGGCCCCGATGACACGCCGCAGGTCACGGCGCTTGTCGGCCGCGTCCCGGCGCACTTCGAGGTCCGGCAGGAAGAAGAACACGCCCGCGCAGGCCAGGGCCATCCAGATCGGGATGACCGGACCGCTGCCGAAGCCGAGAGTCCAGACGATCGCGAAGAGGAACGGCCCGAAGAAGAGGCCGGCCGCGCTCAGCAGGATCTTGGTCGCCAGGAAATTCTCCCAGCTGCGTTCGAGAACCGACAGATCGGCTCGTAGCGAGTGCTGTTCCCAGCCTTGCTGTACATAGAAGTCGGCGACGCGCCCGCCCACGCGGGCGCGCAGCGAATCCAGCCGCCCGGGAGTCACCTCCGCGGCGCCGCGGAGGTCCGTCTCGTACGCCGTGCCACGCGCCCGCATGGCGTCGATACGGGCCACGGTCGCGACCGCGCCCCGCTTGGACGGCATCAGCGCCCGTACGAGTGCGTAGATGCCGAGACCGAGGACGGCCCCGATCACCACTGGCAGGGTGAGGTTCATCGCGGGGAGACCTCCTCTCGCCCGGACTCCGGCGACCGGGGCGACCGGGGGTGTACGAAGCGCACTGCCACGTCGTCACGGACCAGAAAGCGCTCGGGGGTCTCGATGGTGGAAAGCTTGCGCAGCCACCAGAAGCCCAGGGCGAACAGACCGCACACACACATGAGGACGAGCTGTCCGAGCGGCGTGCCGTACGGGGACACGAAGTCCCGGTTGAAGACCGCGAGTCCGAGGACGAAGGCGACGCTGACGCCGACGACGATCTGCACACTGCGCCGGGTGCTGGACCGTTGGGCCATCACACGCTGCCGCATGTCGACCTCCTCGCGGGCGGACTTGGCCAGGGCACCGAGGACCTGGCGCAGGCCGGGACCACGCAACCGTGCGTTGAGGATCAGGGCCGCGACGATGATGTCCGCGGAGGCGTCGTCGATCTCGTCGGCGAGCGTCTGCAGTGCGTCGGGCAGCGGCGTACGCGCCCTCAGCCGGTCCACGAGTGCGTCCAGATGAGAACGCAGCGCGGGCGCGGCGGCCCGCGCCGAGGCGGGGATGGCCTGTTCGAGGCCGACCGCGCCGGCGATGGTGTCGCGCAGCGACTCGGTCCACGCCGCGAGGGCCTCGACCCGACGCATCGCGGCCCGCTCTTCGGCGGCGCCGCCGAAGAGGCGGTCCCAGAAGAAGACGAGCACGCCGGCGGCGATGCCCGCCACGGCCCAGCGGGTCAGCAGCAGGATGACAAGGCCGGCCCCGATTGCGATCGAGCCTCGGCGCCCGGCGAACCGGACCAATTCGGCGAGGCGTTCACTCGATCTGGCCTTCTCGTGGGCCGCCTTGGCGGGTACGCCACGGAGGGCGAGGACGAGGAGGGCGATGCCGCCTCCGACGACGACCCCGCATACCAGGCCGTACAGCACGGGCAGCGAGAAGACGCCCCCCATGGAGGAGATGCCGTTCATATCTCTCCGCTCACCCCCAGGATCCGCTGGGGCGGTAGCCGTACGCGGCCAGCTCCTCGACGCAGGCGAGGGGTGCGTGCGGGACGACCCTGCCGTCGGGGGTCTCGGCGAACACCTCGCTGGACAGCACGCGGCCGTCGACACCGTTCACTTCGCGTACGGAGGTGACCACGCGGCGCAGTGTGCCGCCGTTCTGGAAGTTGTTGCGGCGCTCGACGAAGACCACGAAGTTGATGGCGCCGGCCACCAGCATCTGGCTCGCTTCGATGGGCAGCCGCTCGGTGGCCTGCAGCGCGTAGGTGGAGATACGGCTGAAGACCTCGCTGGAGCTGTTGGCGTGGATCGTGGAGAGGGAGCCGTCGTTGCCTTGCGACATCGCGTTGAGCATGGTGACGATCTCGTCGCCGAGCACCTCGCCCACGATCACGCGGGACGGGTTCATACGCAGGGAACGACGCACGAGCTCGGACATCATGATGGCGCCGTGCCCCTCGGAGTTGGGCAGCCGCTCCTCGAAGGCCACGACGTTGGGGTGCAGCTCGGGGAACTGGTCGAGGCCCAGCTCCAAGGCCCGCTCTACGGTGATCAGTCGCTCCTGCGGAGGAATCTCGTTGGCGAGCGCGCGCAGCAACGTGGTCTTTCCCGCATTGGTCGCGCCCGCGATCATGATGTTCTTACGGGCCCGGACCGCACAGGCCAGGAAGTGTCCCACCTCCGGGGTGACCGTTCCGTTCCCGACCATGTCGGACATGAAGACCTTGCCCATCCGGGCGCGCCGGATGGAGAGCGCGGGCCTTCGGGTCACGTCCATGACCGCCGACAGCCGGGAGCCGTCGGGCAGCCGAAGGTCGAGCTGGGGGTTGGCGGAGTCGAAGGGCCGCGAGGACAGGCCCGAGTACGCGCCGAGGACCTGGATCAGCTCGATGAGCTCCTCGTCGGTCTCGGCCACCGGCTCCCTGCGGACCTCCTTGCCGTCCGCGTACCCGACGAAGACCTGATCGCAGCCGTTGATGTCGATGTTCTCGACCTCGGGGTCGTCGAGCAGCGGCTGCAGCCGCCCCACCCCGAAGAGCGCGGCGTGCACGGCGGCCGCGAACTGCTCCTCGGTCTCGGCGTCGAGCGGAGTACGGCCGGCGTTGATCTCGGCCCGCGCGTACTCCTCCAGTATCTGAGCGATGACGGCCCGCGCGTACTGGCGCTCGTCCTCGCCGGACATCTGGGGGACGCCGGACACCTGGTCCAGTCGGCGCTGCTCGGCGATCCGGTCTCCGGCGTCCTGACGGAACCGCTTGACCAGCTGGTGGTCGATGGCGCTCATCGACGCGCACCCGGCATCGGACCCGGCATCCGGCCCTGAGCCTGACCGGGTATCTGCCCTGGCATGTGCCCGGGAGCCGAACCCTGAACGGGGGACGCCCAGGCGGCGCCGAACTGCTGGTGGACGTCACGGGTGATCTGCCGGGCGGACCGGATCAACAGCGACTTGTCGAGCCGACCGCGCCTGCGCCCTGCCAACTGCTCGGCGCCGACGGGGTCGTGGGCCAGCGTGCCGAGCACGCGAGCGACGGACTGCGCGGCAATCAGCATGCTGTTGACCTGGTTGGCGACCTTCGCCGAGTCGCCGGGATCGGCAACCAGCAGGACGCCGATGAGCGGCGTGGCGAGCTGGGCGGCTCCGCGCGTCGAACCGTGCAGCCGGGCGGAGAGCGCAAGCGCCCGGTCCCGTACGCGGGCGATGCTCTCCGGCTGCGTACGCGCGATGAGCAGCACCAGACTGGCGTGCGCGAACAGCTCGGTGGCAGGGGTCTCCCCGCTGATCCGGCCGCAGTCGGCGATGACGTCGGCCGGGGCCTGCGGGGACTCCGCGAGCGCGGCGAAGGCGCGGCCGAGCAGGGCCCACTGACCGACCAGGCCCGCGGCCTGCTCGGACGAACCGATACCGACGAGGACGTCGAGGCCGCCGGACAGCGTCTGGGAATGGTCCCAGAGCTGGTCGGGGGCGAGCCCTCGGCGCGCGGTCGCGGCGATCGAGAGCATGCCGGTGTTGGGGTTCAGCGGGCCGCCGTGGGCGGCCTGGCTGCGGTAGACGAGGTCGCCGCCGGCGGGGTCCGCCTCGGCAAGCAGCACGCGGCGCGGCCAGACGGCGGAGAGCGCGACGGCCGCGGTGGTGACACCGGGCGATCCCTTGTCGGCGGCGAGTGCGATGAGCGCCATGTCTTCTGCTTTCCTGTGCGCTCGTGAATCAGCTGCTGGTCGACGGAACCAGCACCAGGGCGACCTGCCCGGCCGCGGCGGCCTGGGTCAGCGCCGCGACGTCGGAGCTGCTGACCATGACGGTGACGGGCAGGCTGCCACTGCCGATGGTCGAGTCGTCGCCCTTGACGATGTCGTTGACCTTGGCGTCCTGGACGATCAACGCGTTGGCGTTGCTGCCGCCGCTCTTGTCCGCGTCGGCGCCGACGCGGTACGCGGAGACCCGGTCGCCCACCTTGATCCCCGCTGGGTACTGACCCTCCTTGAGGGCGAGCCCCACGAAGGCCTTTCCGTCCGGCAGCCCCGCCTTGTCCGAGAACATCTGCCCGATGGCGATGGTGCCTTTCACCAGTGTGTTCTTGGCCTGGAGCTTCTTCAGGGCGTTCCGCTGCTCCCACCGGACGTAGTTGACGCTCGGATCGTCCGCGACCATCACGGGGGCGATGGAGTCGTCGGTCACGGCCTTCCCGGCCGGTACATCCGCGGAAATCCGCACGACCTCGATCCGCTCACCGGCCCGCAGCACGAGCACGGTGGCACCGAGGGCCCCGACGAGGATGAGCAGCACCGCGAGCGCGGCAAGCGCAGGCTTGCGTTCGCGCGCGGGCGTGGGAAGCCTCTCACCGACGTGCTGGGCGGACCCGGAACCCCTGTGGATACCCGCCCCCGTACGCTCCTGCACCTTCACGCAAACGCTCCCCGTTTATCGCCACAGACGATTCGGCCATTTACCAACACGTCACCACGGACAGGCGAGTTGACCGGAACTCATGAGATGCCTAAGGCCATCGCACCGTAGCAGTCGCACACAAGTACCTCAAGGCAGACCAGGGTCCCCACGAAGCCCACAAGGCCCTTCACCTTCCACCCATTCCGTGATGCATACGGCTCCACGGATGTCGACTACGCACTCGTGAACCCGGCTCTCCCCCACGCCCGGACACCTTCGATGCCGATCGGCGCGGCAGCACCGACGCAAGCCCGGAATCACAAGCAGCTGCGAACAGGTAACAAAACTGGCCATCTTCGAGCCGTATTCGAAAACGCTACGCTGACGGCGGCGAGCAAAGACGAAGACGGCAGAGGCGGGGGCCATGAGCGACAATCGGACAACCGGGGTGCCCGGCAGCACATTCGAGGCTCCCGCATACCACCCGCAGTCGCCGATATCCGGGACCCGGAAGCTCTTCAGCTCCCTGATGTGGGCCGTGCTCCTTCCCTGCCTGATGATCCTGGGTGCCGGAATCGGCCAGTGGGTGCTCTGGATCGGCGTGGTCGTCATGCTGGTGGCCATCGCGGTCGCCGTCTGCCTGATCGGTGGCGCCTGGCACCGCGCCGGCGCCGCGACGCTGGCCGCGGTCAGTGGCTTCGCGTTGACGCTCTTCGCGGGGCCCGCGATGTACGAGGTCTATATGAAGACCGCGGGTGATCCGGTCGCGGCCGTGGTGACCGAGGTGACCAACGAGGACAACCGGCGGGGCGCAGAGTGGTTCTGCACCGTCGAGGAGGTCGGCGGCGACCACAAGGAATACGAGGTGTCCGAGCAGCAGAACTGCTTCGGTCAGGCCAAAGAGGGCGACCACGTCGAGATCCGCAAGGACCCACTCGGCCTGCTCGCCCCACGGCTGCCCGACAGCCCGGACCAGCGGAACACCACGGATAGCACCGTCGACATCACCGCGGGTCTCCTCCTGCTGACCGCTGTCACCGTCTTCTACGGGGGGCAGCGCCGCCGGAACTGGTAGCACCCGCGTCGTTCGCCACGGGACCCGCGCTGCGCACCACGATGCGCGTGCGCTTCCTGGCGCCCACCCGCACGGCTGCGAGCAGCTACCCCTGACCGCCTTTGCTCTTCGCGTTGTTCCTCTCGGCGAGCAAGCACCTCGTGTGCGACACCACCACCAGCTGCGTGAAGACACCGTACGAACCGGGCTACCGGTAACCTGCCTGACCGCTCCTGCCGTTCGTGACCGCCGGCGTCTGCACCGCACTCGCGGTGGCGGGGTTCGTCACGCTGCTCGTCGCCCGGTGGCGCACGCGTAAAGACCGGATCCGTACGTGACGGGTAACAGGCCAGAGGCTTTGAGGAGAAAGGGTGTCGAAATGAGCGACTTCGAGTTCGAGATGGAGCCGCTGCGCGACGAGTGGGTCAGTGGATATTGCGGCACGGTAGGGCCGTTCGGCAATGTCAACGTGTTTTCCAGGATCAACAAGCCCGGGGAGGAGCCCAGTCGGCAGGCAGCCCTGGAGGGTTCCCAATTCCCAGAAACCCTCTTCAGCGGGGGTGCCGGAGTGCTGCCCTCCCTTGGACGGGGGCTGGCTGAAGGCGGAAGGCACCGTGGTCGACATCGATTTGAGGGTCAAGGGGGTCCGGAAGGGCTCCCGCTGGCTGGAGTTGGCCTACCGCGAACGTCACTACACGTATGTCTCCGCAGGGAACTTCAAGGAAGCTCGACTGCATCGTGAGGGGGCCACCGTCACCATGTGCCGCGGCCGACACGTACCCAGGACCGGCGGAACGCGGATCGGGAAGGCCGAAGGGGACGTGGACGCCACGGATCTCGTGCTCGTGCTCGTGCTCGTGCTCGTGCTCGTGCTCGTGCTCGTGCTCGTGCTCGTGCTCGTGCTCGTGCTCGTGCTGGAGAAGGTGGACAAGTCAGCCCTGACGACCACCAGTGCTCTGTTCGCCATCCCGATGAACTTCCTCTTCGGCCGTCAGCGGGACGAGGGTGAACTGGCGTGATGCGTACCGCACCGAGAATTAGGACGCTCAATGAATGCAGCACCGGGCTCAAAGCCGATCCGCCGTGCACAGGGGCGGCGGCTCACGGCGATCACCGTCGATGCGGCGCTCGCTATACTGTCCGGCTTTTCGGCTGGCGTAGCCATGGGTAGCACGTTCACCGACGGAGTGGCGGTCCTCCATCCGCAGTCACCAAGGTTTTGGACGGTGGCCGTCGCAACTTCCGTCGCCTTCTCCTTCTTCAACCACGTGCTGATCACCCTTGTGGCTCGCGCCAGTATCGGCAAGGCCATTACCGGGCTGCGAGTCGTGCGCGTCATCGACGGCAAACGCCCACGCGTCGGCCAGCTCGTCGGACGCTGGCTGTTCGGCTTCTACTGGATGGCGGTGTTCGTGCCGATCCATGTTGCGACCGATTCCGATGTCGAGCAGCAGGACGCGGTGGGACTGCGTGTCATGCGGCCGATCAGTTGACCCAGATCAACCCAATCAGGTGTGTCGGCGGCGGCTGAATCCTGGTTCTGGATCACTTTTGATGCAGGACTGACAGGCGGTTACCGTCACGGGTTTCCGGCACGCGGTCAGCGGTTGAGGAGGATGCGCTTGCGCAGATTCGTCCCCACGCTGCCTGGTACACGGCACCAGCCGTCCTCCTCGCCGCCGCCCTGGCGCTCGCGGTCACCGGGGGTCGCCCTCGGCTTGTTCCTCTCGGCAAGCAAGCGCCTCGTGTGCGACACCGCCACCAACTGCGCGAAGACGCCGTACGAGCAGGGCTACCAGGACCCGGCCTGGCCGCTCTGGCCGTTCGTGACTGCCGGCGTCTGCGCTGCACTCACGGTGGTGGGGTTCACCACGCTGCTCGCCGCCGGGGCGGTGCTCGCGTAGCGGCCGAATCCGTGCTTGACGGGTAACAGGTAGGAGGCTTTGGGGTGTTCGCCGTGGCGAAACCACGCGCCACCCAGATAGCGTCATGTTGCTTCAGACATCAGTTGTCCCACGGGGAGTCGCCAGTGAACCGCCGCTCTTTGCCCATTGCTACCGCGCTCACCGCCACCGCAGTCCTGCTCCTGACCGCATGCGGCGGCGGCAACGACAAGCCCAAGGCCAACGACAAGATCGCGGGCGCCGACGAGGGCGAGACGAAGCCAACGACTCCGAGCGCTTCCCCCACCGCGCCTCCGGGACGGCCGGAGATCACCCTGCCGAGCGACGTCAAGGACGTGTTCGAAGGCTGGAAGACCGGAGACGCCACCAAGGACGCGATTCTGAGCGACGCCGCCCAGGCACAGAGTGCGACCAACTACGCGATCACGCAAGGCGATGTCGATGAGCCAGCCCTCGCCTTCTATCGGCAGGGCGACGCCCTCATCAGCGGAATGAAGTGGGTTCAGTCATTCGTCGATGAAGGAATCTCCTACACCGGGACGGTGCGCTACTTCAAGCCCAAGATCTCAGTTTTTGACGAAGAATCTGCAGGTCTCGTCTTCTGCGCTGATGAGAGCGCGGCCCACAACAAGGATAGGAAGACCGGGAAAGTCGACAAGACGCCACCCAGCGACAAGTCATTCCTGCTGTACAGCACTCGCCTGGAGAAGAACGCACAGGGCATCTGGCAAACGACGAAACTCGTCTCGCAGAGGGGGCACAAGACGTGCACGCTGTGAGATCACATAGAGGCTGGCTGAGCATCGGAGTACTGGCGACAGCGTGCGCGCTGATTCCCAGTACGGCCATGGCGGAAAGAGGCGGTGGTGGTTCCGACGGTGCCACCGAGACCGGAGCGAGTGCAAACGGAAGGCAACTCACCTCACGGGTGTCCTTCAACGGGGCTACGAAGGGGAGCGGCGGCGAACGCGCCGGGAGCTTCACTCCCGCCGGTAACTGGAGCCCGCCCGCCTGCTGGTACGAGCCGCGGTCGCCGGCGGAGTTCCAGAAGTACGTGGAAGGCTTCTACGAGTCGACCGTGAACTACCCCGGTCAGCACAGCTACGCCAAGACAGCCGCCGGCCAGTTCCGGAACATGTACAAGGACGGCGAGTACAAGAACTACAACCTCGACAAGGCCGACGAGGGCGCCTTCTGGGTAGCCGTCCAGGACAAGGACCGCTGGGACGAGCCCGACGCGTGGACCTGCAGCGAACTGCCCTTCTGGGTCGAGAACGGCGACACGCCCACTGTCAAGAACAGCGTCACGCCCGAAGTCCTCGCACAACTCGCCTACAACCAGGTCCAGGTCCCCGAGACCAAGGTCAGCCTGGCCCCCGCGAACAACACCAAGGTCAACCTCCCGACCTGGGCCTGGCTCGACGAGGCGAAGTTCAAGCCCGTCTCCGTCACTGCGTCCCTCAACACCGCCGGCCTCAACCTTCAGTCGACCGTCACGGCCACGCCGGTCTCCCTCCGCATCGAGCCCGGCACGAAAGACGCACAACTCCACCCAGGCTCCGGCGAATGCACCATCCAGAACGGCCGCATCGGCGCCCCATATACGAAGGGCAACGCCGACAAGACCCCACCCTGCGGGCTCACCTACCTACGCTCCTCCGGCAACGGCACCTACCAACTCCAGGCCACCCTCACCTGGAAGGTCACCTGGACCGGCACCGGCACCCCCGGCGGCAACCTCCCCGACGGCACCTTCGGCACCACCCAGAACATCACCGTCCAGGAAATCCAGGCCATCAACCGCTGAGAGACCTCGTATGTACATCGAAAAGCTCCCCAAGACCTGGTCCGCCATCTGCATCGGCATCTACCTGGCCGGAGTCGCCTACATGGGGTTCGACTCGGTCCCGCAGGACACGGGCCCCTGGCTCGCCGTCTCGGCGCTCTTCCTCCTCATCCTGCTGCCCTGCCTCTCCGTACCGATCTCGAAGGCCATCTACAACCGCATCCAGATCGACCCGGTCCAGGGCACCCTGCGCGTCGGCCGCGAGCGGATCCCCCTCGCGAATGTGGACCCGGCATCCGTCCACCAGGAACTCCAGCAGCAATCCCTGAGCCACGCCCAGCGATACGCCGCCTCGATGGGCAACATCGATGCCCCCGTCCCTGGCCTCCGGGCGGCCGACCGTGGCGCACCCCGCCTCGTCGGCGGCTGCTGGGGCGTTCCCATGGGCATGGACAGCGTCGTGATCCGCACCCGGCAGGGCGAACCCCTCTCCATCGCCACCCACAACCGAATGGCCTTCCTCACCGCGCTGGCCAACGCCACCACCTCCGGTACACGCTGAAACCGATAGGAGAGGATGGCCAACATGCCTTCTTTTGACAGCTCCCGAGGCCGTTTCCGGCTGGCTGACCGCCACATCGCCGTGCTCGCACACCTTTTGGGCAAGGAGACCCCGCCCGCGGAGCTCTTCCACTCCCTGCGCGAACTGCAGCAGACCGGCCTCGTCGGCCCGGAGGGTGAACTCTCGCCGTTGCTGCGAGATCTGTTGACCGCCGTGGCCAATCCGCTGGTCCTGATCCAGGCGGAGGTGACCGGTCAGCACGGGCCGCTGACCCACGGTGTCGTGGTGGGCCAGGACGCGGTCTTCTCCCACGACGGTTGGCCCGGCGAGGAGGAGTCCGAGTACGTCCCCATCGAGCCCAGCACCCTGGTGTGGGAGCTGGCCCGCAAGGTCAAGTTGCAACGCGTCGAGATCGAGGAGTCCGAGCTGCTCGACGTCTCCGAGATCAAGACGACGATGGGTGCCCTGGACGCGACATTCGCCGCTCTGGAACAGGCTTCGGACGACGTGGACGCCACCAGGACGGCTGCCCTCGACGCCCTCTCCGGCGCAAGCGACCTCACCGAGCCCGAGCTTTCCACCCTGGTCGAGCTCACCATGGCACTCAACTCCACCTGGCGCATCACCACAGCCTGGGAGGGCAAGCCGGGAGCCGCCTCGATGCGGAGCATCGCGGTATGGGGCTGCGGACGTCACGGCTACTGGCAGCGCGTACTGCCCCAGGAGCCCATCCAGGAGGGCGAGATTGGTCCCGACAGCACGCTGCAGGTCGTCCGGACCAGCGCCGGCGACCTCTGGGACCAGATCGCCGACCTCCTTCCCGACAAGGAAGACCTCGTCGGGAACAACGCGTAGCCGTAGGGAACTCACCGGGGGAGCACCGTGCGAAACGTCAACGCAGACGACCTGGATCAGCTTGCGAAGCTCATCGACGGCAAGGGCGGGGTGGGTGACAAGCTCGCGGAAGCCATGACCCGGGCGTCCACACTCGGGGTCTCGGACAGGCTTGCGCCGATCAAGCCGATGCGTACGTGGGTCACGGACACTGGTCCGGACATGCGCACGCGTGCGACCAAAGTCAGGGAAGAGACCCTGTTCGAGCGGGGCCACCGGGAGACATACAGCGACTGGCTGATGCGGATCGAGGCCCACTACCTCGCGAAGGTGCCAGGCCTCAGCCAAATCGGCGAGAAGGGGATCGAAGACGTCCTGAACAAAGTCTCGGACGTCGGCACCTTCATCAAAGTCGGCGGGGGTGGTTTGCTGTACGCCAGCGTTCTGGGGACCAACATCTTCCAGAACTCCTGGCACAACGGCCTGCTGCGCAAAGCGGTGAATAAGGGGTGGCTCACGAGCGCAGCGCGGATGCTCCCCGCCGGCAAGCTCCGCTCCCTCGCCGCCCCGGGAAGTTGGCTCCCGGGAAAACTCGGCAATGCGTTCAGCAGGAGCTCCCTTTATCAAGACCTCATCAGGATCCCCGGCACCTCCACCATCCGCGGGGATTTGCTCGGCAGTGGCTGGAATCGGCTGCGAGGGCTCCCCGGAGTAGGTCGTATCTTTTCTAACGGAATCGTCGATGCCGCGATTGGATCCGACAAATTAGCCAAGGCCTTCGGCGGGGTATCACATTCCGGTGCAACTGTCACCCGGGCCGGACATGCGAGCCTATGGAAAGTCTTCTCCAAGGCCTCTAAAGTTCAACGGTTCGCCAATAGCATCCCCGGCGCCGCGAGGACCGCCTCCCCATGGCTCACCGGCCTGAAGACTGCAGGCAAAACGGCTGGCGTCATACGATTGGCCGGCGTCGGCATGAGCGCCATTTCCACTGGTGTAAGTTTCGCCAATGTCTGGGCTCAGGGAAATCCGAGTAAAGCCTTCAAAGAGAAGGGTGCCGGATACGTCGCAGACGTGGCGGAAGTCGGCTTCAACGCATCCTTGACCGCATCCATGATCGCCCCCAACCCCGTCACGATCGGTCTGACAGTCGGCTTCGGCGCGGTGTACGCCGGAGCAAAGATCGTAGAGAACTGGGACGGCATCAAGGCGGGGGCTGGCAAGGCGGCGGACTGGGTCGGAGACAAGGCCTCAAAGGTCGGCTCCGGTATCGCCAACGGCGCCAAGAGCCTCGCAAAGAAGGCAAATCCCATGAGCTGGTTCTGAAATCTTCATAGAGGCGGAACGCTTGGATACATTCACGTTCGAACTGCAAGAATTCTCCCATAGACGAGAAACCGGACGCAAAGGTATCGCCGGACCATTTGGCGAGGTGTCTACCGCACGGCAGAAGATCTCGATCAAGGAGAGCAGAAAAAGGGGCAATTGCAGCGAAGTCGTGTTGCGCGGCGAGCAGATGCCGGAGATCCTCTACCGCGGGATCGGCCCGGGACGCCCAACCTTGGAGGATCCGCATCTCTTCATCAACAACATGCCTGTAAAACTCAACTTCAACAGACTCGCCCTCCGGAATAAGACCCGGGCACTGCATCTGACCCACCAGGACCGCACCTGGACATACACCGTGGTACATCCCGACCGAAACTCAGCCCTAGCGCGTGAAGGGGTTCAGATCTCGCTTGACCGAAAGAAAAGCTCCAAAGGGAGAGGCACTAGCAGCTACGGCACGGCATCCAGAGATACGGACGCCGTCGACTTGGCCCTGGCCATCATTTTTGAGGACATCCAAACTTATTCATTGACATCAGGAGGAGCGATCATCTCGGCGGTCAACAGGATTCTCACACCCCGTCGCGGGGATGTGAATGAGGTCATTCCCCTAGGGGACTAAATACGACCGATTCTGAAGCGTCAACCGGAATATGGAAGCACCATGAATGAATTTCAATTCGAACTCAAACCATTCACCACCAAGCAAGAGGTTGGCCGCAAAGGAACCGTGGGGCCATTCGGTGAAGCCGCCGTCGCCTACGTACGCAAGAAGTGGTCAGACACCACCGAGAGCAAAATCGAGCTGCGCCTTCACGGCGAGCAGATGCCAGAGGCCACATACAGGTCACTCGGCACGAACCAACCCACCTTGAAAGATTCATACCTTCTTCTCAATGGGACCCCCGTCGAACTTAACTTCAATAAACGCGCCTTCCGGAACAAGGCTCGCGCACTGAAGTTGACCTATCAGGAGCGCGCATACGAATACACCGTAACGGGTGTTGGTAAAGGCGGCATCCTGCGCCGACCTGATGTAGAGATCACTATCGCCCGCAAGAAAAACCCCACCGGAAAGGGACTCAGCAGCTTTGGGACCGTGACCGGGGAGGCTGATGCGATCGATCTCGCGATGGCCATCGTCTTCGAAGAGGTCGACACGATTGACCTGACGTCGTCCGGGGCAGCAGCCGCGGCACTCAACAAGATCTATAACCTTCCACGTGCCAACGACGGAAACTACGCGGACTGAATCGTCCAACACAACCCACGACCGAACCGAACGGGGAGAAGAAGGATGGCGGACCCGGAACTCCAGGAACTCACCAAGCGCGCAGCCCAGCTCCGCAGCCTCGCCGACCACATAGCGAGCATCGTCGACGCGCCCCACACCCATGCCACCACCACCATGAAGAAGTGGGAAGGTCCCCACGCCGTGCGCACGCGCGGCGAGTTGAAGACCTGGCGCAGCAAGTGCGACACCGTCGCGGAGGCGCTGCGCGAAGAAGCTCGCACCTGCGACAAGTCCGTCAAGGACGCCCGGCAGCACAAGTCTTGAACGGTGTTTGGACAGTCAGTGGTCCGCAGGGGACCGGGAGGAAGTAGACGATGCGAGTCCTGGTGACGGTCGTGCGGGAAGGAGTTGCCCCGCAGGACCTCTTGGTCACCCTGGAGGAAGCCGCGACCGCCGCAGACGTGGCGGCTTGCCTGGCCGGTGGCGGCAGGCCCGCGTCCGGGGCGGGGTACGAGCAGGTGCCACCCCCCGTCGTCATTCCCCTTCGGTCCCAGTGGAGCGAACAAGTACCGGGGGCCGACGACGCCGGGATTCCGCCCGAGCTCTGGGTGGACGGCCGCCGGTGCGCGCCGACGCTCCCCGCATCGGCCGTGCTCCGCGACGGTGTCCGCATCACCACCGACGGCGCCATCGGCCCGTTCATGCGGGCCGGGGAACCGACGGGACGCTACGAACTCCATGTCAGCGGCGGCCCCGGGGCCGGCCTTGTCGCCCGGATCCAGGTCGGCAGATCAACCATCGGTGCCGGTCCGGCCTGCACACTGCCCCTCGCCGACCTCTCACTTCCGGCTCTCGCTCTCGAGCTCTCGGTCAATCTGGACGGGGCTGTCACGCTCCACCCCCAGGAAGGCGTGTCCTCCATCCTCGACGACCACGAGGTCGACGCGGACTGCGACTGGCCCGTGGGTGCGGTCGTCAGAGTCGGTGACTCCGTCATCGGCCTGCGGGAACCGCAGGAACCGGATGCCCACTTGTCCGCCACGGAAGACGGCGGCTACGCCTACAACCGCCCCCCTCGGCTGTCACCACTGCGCCGACGTCCCCGGCTCCTCGTCCCCGTCGAGCCTGTGAAGGGCGAAGGGCCGCGCCTCCAGCTGCTCGCCTCGATGATCCCGGCCTTCTTCGGCGTGGGTATGTACTTCATGACCAAGCAGATCTACACACTGCTCTTCTGCGCCATGAGCCCGCTCATGATGATCGGCTACTGGGCCGGCGAGGCCCGCCACGAACGCAAGAAGCACAAGCAGGCGGTCAAGAAATACAAGGCTGACAGCGCTGAGTACGAGACGAAGCTGACCGAGCTCGGCAAGGCGGACCAGCGTGCGCGCAGGGAAGCCCATCCCGATCCGGCGGAGCTGCTCCTCTGGGCCACCGGCCCGCGTCGCCGGCTCTGGGAACGCAGGATCGTGGATCCCGACGCGCTGCAGCTGCGGGTCGGCCTCGCCGCTCTCCCCTCGGACATCGAGCTGCGCTCCGCCAATGGCGGTGCTCTCGACGAGTCAGCGCAACCGCCGGTCCTCGCGGACGTCCCCGCGGTACTGCCGCTCGCCGAACTGGGCGTCGCCGGCATCGCGGGCGACCGCAGCTCCGCCCTGGGTGTCGCGAACTGGCTGGTCGCGCAGGCCGCGATCCTGCACAGCCCCCGGGATCTCGCGCTCGTCGTACTCTCCTCCTCCCCGGATGCCCAGACCGTCTGGAACTGGGTGCACTGGCTGCCCCACACCACTCCCCAGACAGGTCAGAGCTGCCTTTCGCTGGTCGGCTCCGACCCCGAGGTCATGGGGCGCCGCGTCCAGGAACTGCTCGCCGAACTGGAGCGTCGAAAGGCGGCATCCAATCAGTTCAACACGGCCAACCCGCTGAGCCCCGATCCGTACACGTTGATCGTTCTGGACGGCGCACGCCTGCTGCGCCGCATGCCGGGGGTGCCGCAACTCCTCAAAGAGGGCCCTCTTTTCTCCATGTTCGCTCTCTGCATCGAAGACGACGAGCGCCTGCTACCCGAAGAATGCAAGGCGGCCATCAACGGGCGGCCCGATGTCCCGAACCATGTCGCCATCAACGGCGGAGGACTGGAGGCGGTGGGCGACGTACTGGCGGATCAGGTGTCGACGGCCTGGTGCGAACTCGTCGCCCGGTCGCTGGCACCCGTACGGGATGTGAGTCTGGACGACGCCAACGCGGCGCTGCCCACCGCGGCACGCCTGCTGTCGCTGCTCGGGATGTCCGACCCGACCGGCGCGGATGTCGCCGGTATCTGGAAGCGGGGCGGGGCGACGACCGAGGTGCCGATCGGTATAGCGGCCGACGGCGCCTTCATGCTCGACATCAGGCGCGACGGCCCGCACGCCCTGGTGGCGGGTACGACCGGGGCCGGTAAGTCCGAGCTCCTCCAGACGATCATCGCGTCGCTGGCCGTCGCCAACCGACCCGACGCCCTGAACTTCGTCCTGATCGACTACAAGGGCGGCAGTGCCTTCATGGACTGCGCCCGGCTCCCGCACACCGTCGGCATGGTGAGCGACCTCGACGCGCACCTGACCGAGCGGGCCCTCGCCTCCCTGGCCGCCGAGCTCAAGCGGCGCGAGGAGATTCTGTTCGAGACGGGCACCAAGGACATCGAGGACTACGGCGACACCCGGAAGCTCCGCCCCGAACTCGAGCCGATGGCCCGACTCGTCCTGATCATCGACGAGTTCGCCTCACTTGTCGCGGAACTGCCGGACTTCATCGCGGGCCTGGTGGACATCGCCAGGCGGGGCCGCTCCCTCGGAGTACACCTCATTCTGGCGACCCAGCGTCCGGCCGGTGTGGTCAGCCAGGACATCCGGGCCAACACCAACCTGCGGATCGCGCTCCGGGTGACGGACGGCGCGGAGTCCTCGGACGTCATCGACGCCCCCGACGCCGGGGTCATCGCGAAGTCCACACCGGGCCGGGCGTACGTCCGTTCCGGCGCGCAGTCGCTCGTGGCCGTCCAGTCGGCCCGCATCGGTGGCCGGCGCCCGAGCATCGGTACGGATCGCCCCAAGGCCGTCGTGGCCCCCGTGGACTGGAGGTCCTTCGGCCGCCCGGCCCCCCGCGCCGCCGAGAGCGAGGACGACGGGACGATGGTCACCGACCTCAGCGTGCTGGTCGACGCAGTACGAGACGGTGCGGAGCTGATGGACTTCGGCACCCAGCGCAGCCCCTGGCTTCCGCCGCTGCCCGAGCAGTTGGCGCTTGGCGATCTGCCGGAGAACAGCGCTTCACCGGAGCTCGCCGACGAAGTCGCGCCGATCCGGATGGGCCTCACAGACCTTCCCTCGGAGCAGAGCCGCACCGCGCTGACGCTGGACCTCGTACATGGCGAGCACATCATGCTGATCGGCGGCCCGCGGTCGGGTCGTTCAACCGCGCTGCGCACCCTTGCGGGTTCACTGGTCGCGAGCACCTCGCCCAGGGACGTACACCTCTACGGCATCGACTGCGGAGCCAACGCGCTGCTGCCGCTGACAAGGCTTCCGCACTGCGGGGCGGTGGTCACCCGTGACCAACCCGACCGGGTGCGGCGACTGCTCGACCGGCTGAAGGCCGAAATCTCCCGTCGGCAACAGCTCTTGGCCATGCAAGGGCTTTCGAGTGCCGCCGAGCAGCGAGCGGCGGCGGCTCCCGAGGACCGACTGCCTTGGATGGTGCTCCTCCTGGACGGCTGGGAGGGGTACACCTCGGCGCTGGAGGGCATCGACTACGGCCAGCTCATCGAGATGGTCATCAAGATCTTCCGGGAGGGCGCGGCCGTGGGGGTGAAGGTCGTCATGACGGCGGACCGGAGCGGGTTCAGCGGCCAGGTCTCCCCGTCGTTCGGTGACAAGCTCATCCTGCGGATGACCGACAGCAGCGACTACTCGCTGGCAGGTCTGTCCACCCGGGAGACGCCCAAAAGCATGCCGTCCGGCCGGGCACTGCGCATGACCGACCACGGAGTCCAGGAGAGCCAGATCGCCCTCCTGGCCCCGGACGCGGCCGGACAGGCTCAAGTCGCGGCCCTGCGCGATATCGGCCAGGAGGCGCTGCGGGTTCACGGCGTTCCCCCTCGGGGTCTACGTCCGCTGCGGGTGGACGAACTGCCCATGCGATTCACCGCCGAGGAAGCCAAGGCCCTCGACCCGACGCTCACTGCTCCGTCACCGCTCTGGACGCTCTTCTGCGTGGGTGGGGATGAACTCGAGCCGATCGGCATCGACTTGGAGGAGTCGGGTCCCGGCTTCCTGATCGCGGGGCCCCCCAAGTCGGGTCGGTCAACCAGCCTGCTCGTGGCGGCGCGCACCCTACTGGACCAGCAGGTGCCACTGATCCTCGTCACTCCTCGCCGCTCGCTGCTACGTGTGCTGGAGACCGAGGCAGGCGTCCTCGGTGTACTCGACTCGGAGAGCTCGGCAAGAGATCTCGCCGAGCTGACCGGCCGCGCGAACGGCACATACGCCGTCCTGGTCGACGATGCCGAGATGCTCTACGACACCGAGCTCGACACCGCCCTGGAGGAGGTTGCGCAGAGCGGGAGGGACGGCGGGATCGCCGTGATCGCGGCCGGCGCCACGGACACACTCAGCTCGCAGTACCGGGGGTTCGCGGTGGAGGTCCGGCGGTCGCGCCAGGGCCTGATCCTTTCGCCCCAGAGTGCGTCGGACGGCGAGCTGTTCAACATGCGGCTGCCCAGCCCGGGCAGCGGCCCCACGGGGCGCGGCCTGCTCATCCGCAATGGCCAGGCGATGCCGGTCCAGGCACTGCTCGACGCCTAGCCGGCCAGCCCCCATCGGCGGAAGAGAAATGCCGGGGTGGCCCCATCGGGCCATCCCGGCATCAACCCGTCCGGGCCGCCTACTACCTGGTGGCCTCGTCGATCCGGTCGTGACTGCTCTTCGCAGACTTGTGCGCGTCGCCGAGGGAGTTGGCGAGCTTGTCAAGGTGCGGCTTGAATCCAGTCCAGTCGTCACGGAACCGGTCGGCGCCCGGACCCTTCCAGTAACCGTGGCTGTCTTTGGACTTGCTGTCCAGCAGGGTGATCAGGTCGCGGACCTCACCCTCCTTCTTCTGGAACGCTTCGTACAGGCTCTTGAGCTCTGTGAGACTTGCACCGCGGTCGATGCCGCCGGGTCCACCAGCCACTTGAGACCTCCCCGTGTCGCATACGCAAACAACTTCAGCTGTTCCAGGGGACGCTACCGCATCACACACAACGCTTGGTAGAAAAGCAGATGGTTGGAAGAGTCAGGTGACCGTCCGCTTCCGAACCCGCCATGGCACACCCCACCAGCCCCACACCCCTCTGCTGTCTGCTGGGCTTCCCTGCCGAGGCCTCCTGCAGCTCGAGTCGGATCGCCGTCGGACACCAGGTGCACGTCATCGTCGCGGTGGCTTCCGCACAGCCGGTGGTCGACTGCTCGAGAAGTCCATACGTTCCGTGATGTGCAGCATCCGGCACGTGCCCGAGTCCGGGGCCCCTCAGCGGATCATCATCGTGAGCGCACTGGCCCCGACCGCTGAGCCTCCGTGGGCCGCATCACGACGACTCGGAACCGTACGGAGCCAACCGATCACCCATCAGGCCCTCCTCTCTTCCGTCATCACCCGCCGCGTCCAAAGGCACCCGGAGCCCGCTATGAAACGCCTGCCCAGGATCCTCGCCGCCGCCCTCGCCCTCGGCCCCGCAGCCGCTCCGGTCACCGGCTTCCCCAAGGCGGTATTTCGACCCGAAGTACGCGAACATCGGCTTTCCGGTCCTCGTCGCACTGCCTGATGGAATCGGCTATCCGACGAATTACTGGATGGGTAGGGACCTCATACCCCAGTCGAGCATCAGCACGTGGCCGGAAGAGGGAAAGGTCTTCCGTTCATCGTGATGCCCGCTCTCAACCCGGACGACAAGCACTATTCGGATGGAAGTGGTATTCCGGCAACTGAAAATGGACACCTGGCTGACCGAGGACGTGCTGGATTTCGTCCGGGCGAATTTCCATACCTTCACGTCCCGAGAACTGCACCAAGGGCCCGGTGAAGACCCGCCTCCAGGTCACCCAGGGCGGCGGGTCAAACGCCAAGAGCTATGTGCGGGGCATGGGGGACGGCTAGATCGCGTGGATCAGCCGGCACATGCAGGGCCCCATCCCCGCCCCGCCGCCCGGTCAGCCGCCGAGCAGCTCGACCTTCACGTCCGCCGGGAAGCCGGTCGTCGGACCGACCCGGCGCGCGAACTCCTGTACGCCCGCCAGCTGGTCCGGGCCGAAGCGGAAGTCCAGGGTCGTGAAGTACCGCTCCAGCACCTCCGCGTCGAAGGCCTCCCAGCGCGCCGCCTGCTCCGCGACCTTGGTGACCTCCTCCAGGGAGACGTCCCGCGAGGCCAGGAAGGCCTCGTGCACCTTGCTCACGTGGTGGGGCTCGGCCGCCAGATAGTCCTTGCGGGCCGCCCAGACCGCGAAGACGAACGGCAGCCCGGTCCAGTCCTTCCACATCTGGCCCAGGTCGTGGACCTGGAGACCGAGCCGGGGTGCGTCGTGCAGGTTGGCGCGCAGTGCGGCGTCGCCGATCAGCACGGCGGCGTCCGCCTCCTGCATCATCACGCCGAGGTCCGGCGGGCAGGTGTAGTAGTCCGGGCTGACCCCGTACCGCTCGGCGAGCAGCAGCTGGGCCAGACGCACGGAGGTGCGCGAGGTCGAACCGAGCGCCACCCGGGCCCGGTCCAGCTGGTCGAGCGGCACCTGCGACACGATCACGCACGACATGACGGGCCCGTCGCAGCCCACCGCGATGTCCGGGAAGGCGACCAGGTCGTCGGCGTTGCGGAGGAACTCCACCAGCGTGACGGGACCGATGTCCAGATCGCCCCTGATCAGCTGCTCACTGAGCTTCTCCGGGGTGTCCTTCGAGAGCTCCAGGTCGAGCAGGGTTCCGGTTCTCGCCAGTCCCCAGTACAGGGGGAGGCAGTTCAGGAACTGGATGTGGCCGACGCGCGGCCGGCTGCGACGGTCGTCGCCTGCGACAGTTGAGACGGTTGAATTGTCCACATCGTGAGGCTAGACCCGTGGTGCCTTCCGGACGGCACCGGGTGTGCGGGGCGTCGCCCGATCCCACTTCCCGGGGCGCACCGATGCCGCCCCGGAGGAGCGCGCCAAAGCCTTCCCCCGTACCCCCTGAAGGCACCTCCACAACACCCTCCAGGACACCCACTTCGTCAGCTCATCAGCAGGGCTATCAAACATCCGAGTGAAGTGATCTTTCCCTCTACCCTTCCGTACACGCTGCGTGCTAGGCTCGACGCAAGTTGCAGTTTGGTTTCCCTTGCAGTACAGAGCCTGCGGAGCATGTAACCCGCAGGCTTTTGTAGTTTTCAGACTTCTTTGCAGGTTCTGGAGCAGGGCAACCCTTTGGCCCAAGGAGGGCTTATGGCTACCGGAACCGTCAAGTGGTTCAACGCTGAAAAGGGCTTCGGCTTCATCGCCCAGGACGGCGGCGGCCCGGATGTCTTCGTCCACTACTCCGCGATCAACGCGTCCGGGTTCCGCTCCCTCGAGGAGAACCAGGTCGTGAACTTCGACGTCACTCAGGGACCCAAGGGTCCGCAGGCTGAGAACGTCACCCCGGCCTAGTTGCCCGGGTCGGCCGATCGCGGCCGGCTAGTAGTACCCAAGGAGCCCCGTTCCTCCGCCTCGGCGGAGGAACGGGGCTCCTGCCTTTTCTCCCGCCTTCTCCCCTCTCGGCGGCATCGGGGCACTGCGATGCTTGACCTTGACACCGTGTGAAGCAGTGCAGTGGGAGACATCATGTTCACCATCGGAGACTTCGCCCGGTACGGACGGGTGTCGGCCCGGATGCTGCGCCACTACGACGCCATCGGGCTCCTGCACCCCGACCGCACCGATCCCGCCACCGGCTACCGCTTCTACGGGGCCGCCCAGCTCGCACGCCTCAACCGCATCATCGCCCTCAAGGATCTCGGCTTCACGCTCCAGCAGGTGCAGGCCATCCTCGACGAGCAGGTGGGGTCAAAGGAGCTGCGCGGGATGCTGCGGCTGCGGCGGGCGGAGCTGGAGGAGGCCATGGCGGCTGCGGCCGCACGGCTGGCGCAGGTCGAGGCGAGGCTCCGGTCGATCGAGAGCGAGGGACGCATGTCTGCGGACGATGTGGTGGTCAAGAGTGTTGCCGCGGTACGGGTGGCCGAGCTGACCGGCACCGCGGCAGGCTACGAACCGGAGGACATCACTCCAGTGATCGGCCCGCTGTACGACCGGCTCTTCCCGCTGCTGGGCACGGTGGGCGTCAGCCCGAGCGGCCCCGGGATCGCACACTACGAGGATGCCCCGGAGGGTGGCGGCGCGGTCGTCGTCCACGCCGGGGTGACGGTCTCCGCCCCGGTGGGCCCGCTCGGCGACACCGGGATCACGGTTGTCGAGCTGCCCCCGTTCGAGGCGGCGACCATTGTCCACCGGGGTTCGATGGACGGCGTGCTGCCGACGGCCCAGGCCCTGGCCCGCTGGATCGACGCCAACGGCTACCGGTCCGCGGGATACGCCCGCGAGATCAGCCTGGAGTGCCCCGAGGACCAGGACAAGTGGGTGACGGAACTCCAGGAGCCGGTCACCAGGGCCTGACTCCCTCCGGACACCCGCAGGCCGAAAGGAACGTGACATCCCCCCGGGTGTCACGTTCGTCGGCGCCCCCTACCGTCCTCCGGGCCCCGCCCACAGCCCGTCGTCCGTCAGCCCCAGCAGGTCGATCGCGTTGCGGCGCACGATCCGGTCCACGACATCGGCGTCCAGATGCCCCATCTGCGCCTCGCCGACCTCGCGCGACTCGGGCCAGGTGGAGTCGGAGTGCGGGTAGTCCGTCTCGTACAGAACGTTCCCGATGCCGATCGAGTCGAGGTTCTTCAGCCCGAAGGCATCGTCGAAGAAGCAGCCGTAGACGTGCTCGGCGAACAGCTCCGACGGCGGACGGTGGACCTTGTCGGCGACGCCGCCCCAGGCCCGGTTCTCCTCCCAGACCACGTCGGCACGTTCCAGGATGTACGGAATCCAGCCGATCTGGCCCTCCGCGTACATGATCCGCAGGTTCGGGAACCGTTCGAACTTGCCGCTCATCAGCCAGTCGACCATCGAGAAGCAGCAGTTGGCGAAGGTGATGGTGGAACCGACGGCGGGCGGGGCGTCGGGCGAGGTGGACGGCATCTTCGAGGACGAGCCGATGTGCATCGCGATCACCGTCCCCGTCTCGTCACAGGCCCGCAGGAACGGATCCCACTCGTCCGTATGAATGGACGGCAGCCCGAGATGCGGAGGTATTTCGGAGAACGCCACCGCGCGCACACCGCGCGCCGCGTTCCGCCGGACCTCGTCCGCGGCCAACTGCGCGTCCCAGAGCGGGATCAGGGTGAGCGGGATGAGCCGGCCCCGCGCCTCGGGCCCGCACCACTCCTCCACCATCCAGTCGTTGTATGCCCGGACCCCGAGCAGCCCCAGCTCGCGGTCCTTCGCTTCGGTGAAGGTCTGGCCGCAGAAGCGGGGGAAGGTGGGGAAGCAGAGGGCGGACTGGACGTGGTTGACGTCCATGTCGGCTAGCCGGTCAGGGACCGAGAACGAACCCGGGCGCATCTGCTCGTACGTGATGACCTCAAGCCTGATCTCGTCCCGGTCGTAGCCGACCGCGGTGTCGAGCCGGGTGAGCGGGCGGTGCAGATCCTCGTACACCCACCAGTCGCCGATCGGCCCGTCGTCACCCTTCGCACCCATCACGGGCGCGAACTTGCCGCCCATGAACGTCATTTCCTTGAGCGGTGCACGGACGATCCGCGGGCCGCGGTCGAGGTACTTGGACGGGAGCCGGTCCCGCCAGACATGAGCGGGCTCCACCGTGTGGTCGTCCACCGAGATGATCTTCGGGAAGGTCTCCATGCCTACCACGGTAGCGTTGATCTGACGAACCGTCAGCTATCTGTACCGAGCCCCGTTCCACAATCGTTGTCGAGGGCTTGTGCAGAGAGCCACCCACTGCTGACGTGTCCGCCCATAACAAGGCAGACTGTTGAGCGCG
Organism: Streptomyces sp. NPDC037301; assembly: GCF_055602785.1. Taxonomy (NCBI): domain Bacteria; kingdom Bacillati; phylum Actinomycetota; class Actinomycetes; order Kitasatosporales; family Streptomycetaceae; genus Streptomyces; species Streptomyces sp. NPDC037301. The sequence goes on along the minus strand of NZ_JBVJWD010000003.1, from coordinate 28,762 downwards.
ATACCAGCGGTACCGAGCAATCCGGATCCCCCCCCCGTACCGGACCGGCACATGGGCGGGCCATCCGGAACAGACAGCACCAGCACGATCGGCAGGACCGGCGGGGCGAGCAGGACAGGGGGCATCAATGGACCGTGACGACCACGGGCCACGCGTGCGTGTTCCGGGGCAACGGGCTCCGCAGCAGCAGTCGGCCGACGACACCTATCTGCGCTTTTCCGTACTCGGCCCGGTACGGGCCTGGCGGGACGGAGAAGCGCTGCCGTCCGGTTCACCTCAGCAGCGCGCTCTGTTGACCGCACTGCTCCTGCGCGACGGCCGCACGGCCACGGCCTCCGAACTCATCGACGCCATCTGGGGTGAGGAACCGCCCTCGCAGGCGCTCGCCGCCGTACGCACGTACGCCTCTCGGCTCCGTAAGGTCCTCGACCCGCAGACGCTGGTCAGCGACGCCGGCGGTTACGCGATCCGGACCAGGAACGACGCCTTCGACCTGACCATGGCCCAGGAGTTGGTGGCCGAGGCGGAGAAGGCCCGCGCGGGCGGCGACCGCGCCCAGGCCCGCAGTCTCTTCAGCAAGGCGCTCGGTCTGTGGGACGGCGAGACCCTGGCCTCCGTGCCCGGCCCGTACGCCGAGAACCAGCGCACCCGGCTGGAGGAGTGGCGGCTCCAGCTCACCGAGACCCGGCTCGACCTGGACCTGGAGGTCGGCTGCCACGCGGAGGCGGTCTCCGAACTGACCGCGCTCACCGCCGCGCACCCGCTGCGTGAACGGCTGCGCGAACTCCTCATGGTCGCCCTGTACCGCAGCGGCCGGCAGGCCGAGGCGCTCGCGGTGTACGCCGACACCCGGCGGCTGCTCGCCGACGAACTGGGCGTCGACCCGCGCCCCGAGCTCTCCCAGCTCCAGCAGCGCATCCTGCAGGCCGACGAGGAACTGGCCCGCCCGGCCGACGAACCGGCCCCGGCCGCCGCACCGCTGCGTCCCGCCCAGCTCCCGGCCACCGTCCCGGACTTCACGGGCCGCGCCTCCTTCGTACGGGAGCTGGGCGACCGGCTGGCGACCGCCGAGGGTTCGGTCATGGCCGTCTCGGCACTGGCCGGCATCGGCGGCGTCGGCAAGACGACCCTCGCCGTGCACGTCGCCCACCAGGCACGCCAGCACTTCCCGGACGGTCAGCTGTACGTGGACCTCCAGGGCGCCGGCGCCCGCGCCGCCGAACCGGAGACGGTCCTCGGCGCCTTCCTGCGCGCGCTGGGCACGGCGGACTCGGTGATCCCCGACTCCCTGGACGAACGCGCCGCGCTCTACCGCTCCACGCTCGACGGCCGCCGCATCCTGGTCCTCCTCGACAACGCCCATGACGCGGCCCAGATCCGCCCCCTGCTCCCGGGCACCGCGGGCTGCGCGGCCCTGGTCACCAGCCGCGTCCGCATGGTCGACCTGGCCGGCGCGCACCTGGTCGACCTGGACGTGATGTCCCCGGAGGAGGCGCTCCAGCTCTTCACCCGCATCGTGGGCGAGGAGCGCATCAGCTCCGAGCGCGAGGCCGCCCTCGACGTGGTCGCCGCCTGCGGCTTCCTCCCCCTGGCCATCCGCATCGCCGCCTCCCGCCTGGCCTCACGCCGCACCTGGACGGTCTCCGTCCTGGCCGCCAAACTCGCCGACGAACGCCGCCGCCTGGACGAACTCCAGGCCGGCGACCTCGCGGTGAAGGCCACCTTCGAACTCGGCTACGGCCAACTGGAGCCCGCCCAGGCCCGCGCCTTCCGCCTCCTGGGCCTGGCCGACGGCCCCGACATCTCCCTGGCGGCGGCGGCAGCCCTGCTCAACCTGGAAGCCCACGCGGCGGAAGACCTGCTGGAGGCCCTGGTCGACACGTCGCTGCTGGAGTCGGCGGCGCCGGGGCGGTACCGGTACCACGACCTGGTGCGCCTCTACGCGCGTTCCTGCGCGGAACGGGACGAAGAGCGGCCACAGGAGCGGGCGTTGGCGCTGTCGCGACTGCTGGACTTCTATCTGGCCACGGCGGCGGGGGTGTATGCGCTGGAGCGGCCGGGGGAGCGCGTGCTCGACCACTTCGAACCAACGCTCTGCCCGGGGCTGTCGTTCTCGACCCCCGCAGCGGCGCTGGACTGGCTTTTCAACGAGTCCAGCGGACTGCTTGCATGCGCCCGACAGTCTGCGGCGCAGGGCATGCTCCGCAAAGCCGCTGATCTCCTTATGGCCGCCGTGGATCTGGGCGAATCGGGAGCCAGTTCGCACCAGTTCACCCAGGCAGCGACTGCGGTCTCCGAGGCGGCCCGGACTGCGGGTGACGTTCAGGCGGAGGGTCGCGCGCGCACCATGCTGACCCATGTACACAGCATCTCGGGCCGGTTCACCGATGCGGAGAACGATGCACGGCGGGCCTTGGAATTGGGGCTGGCCGCCGGAGACCCGGTCTCATCCAGTCAGGCACCCAACCAACTCGGGATCATCGCCCTCTACGAGAACCGCCATACCGACGCAGAGGCCCATTTCACCCAAGCTCTGACTGCCTTCCGAGCGGACAACAACAAGTCGGGTGAAGCATCGGCGCTCTGCAATATGTCCAGGGTTCACCTGGCCACGGACCGGAAGATGAGCGCGGTGGGCCTGGCCCAGCAAGGCATCGCTCTTTACGAATCGGACGGCAGAGAACAGGCCCTCCGCCTGGCCAACGGAAAATACGCTCTCGGCCTGGCCTTCACCGGTGCGGGCCAGACATCCCAGGCACGGCAGGTACTCACCGAGGCCCTGGACGTCTTTCGGGACAGCAGGCAGCGGTTCTGGCATGGCATGACACTGTTTCGGCTGGCAGAGGCGGAGCTGGCCGACCACGAACCTGCGCAAGCTGCCGCACAGGCAGAGCAAGCCCTCGCCGTACTGCACGGAATCGGCGGCGAGTGGAGGCGTGCCAACATCCTCACCGTGCTCGGCCTCAGTCTCACCCCTCTCGGTCAGACCGATCGGGCGCAGGCCTGTTGGCGTGAGGCGCTCACGGTTTTCGAAGACCTCGGGGCGGCCGAAGCCGACCATGTGCGCGCCCTTCTGCATCCGGCCACAGTGATCTGAGGTTCGTGTACCGCGTTCATCATTCGTTTATCGCTCCCCGGCACTCTCTTACTCATCGATCCGTCGCGTCGGGGGGCAGACGGGTCGGCGTGTGGCCTCACCGCTAGGGTGAACGGCCCTGGAATGCCCGTCCGGCGATCCACGGGGGAACCGCCGGACGGGCACACCAACCACTACGTCCACGCTTTCAGGAGTTGACCTTCATGGCCGACAACAACCGCATCCTCAAGCCGACCGACGCGCACGCATCCGGCGAGGAAATCACCACGCAGGACGCTCACGCGTCGAGCGAGCCTCTCAAGCCGGCGGATGCCCACGCATCTGGCGAGGAGATCACCACCCTGGACGCCCACGCGTCGGCACCGAAGCCCAACTAAGACCTTCACCTTCACGGGGAGCGGGGGGGGGGGGGGGGGGGGGGGGGGGGGGGGGGGGGGGGGGGTTTTTGTTTTGTTGGGTCTCCCGTCCTTCCAGTCCCCCCGCGTTTTTTTGT
>NZ_JBVJWD010000003.1:0-25162 GCF_055602785.1 Streptomyces sp. NPDC037301 | reverse complement strand
TTGGTACGCCACTGTTGTTACCTCAGAACCCAGCGAAGCCCTGCCTCTGAGGGGGGGGGGGGGGGGGGGGGGGGGGGGGGAACCCCCCCCCCCCGCTGCATTTCTGCGTTCGGTCAGCTCAATCGCGCCAACGTTCGACCGGTTCTCGTCAGATGGATACCGCCATCGCCCCCACTGTCACTAGCGTCATTCCACGTCCGGAAGATCCCATCGCAGGAGTTGGAATGACCCGCACGAAGAAGACGCTCGTCGCAGCCGCGTTCGCTGTGACCCTCGGCCTGGGGGCGGCTACCCCGGCCCTGGCCGATGCGCACGCCACCGGCGACACCCCCGTCACCACCCAGGACGCCCATGCGACGGTCGGGACCCCGCAGGACTCGCACGCCGGCTGAGCCGCACCCGAACGCAAGAGGGGCCCGAGCCATCGGCTCGGGCCCTCCCCCGTACCCCTACAACCCCCTGACCTGCACCCCCGACCGACACAGCTTCCGCATGCCGTCCTCGTCCGAGGTGAACACCGCCACCCGCCCCCGCTGCCGCCCCGCGATCACCGCGAGTGCCGCGCCGATGGCGTACTCGTGGCCGTGCAGGCCGGTATTCGCCAGCAGCCCGATCGCCTCGTCCGCGACCTCCTTGGTCACAGGCTCGACGACGATCCGGGACATCACCCAGTTCCATTCCGAGCGCCGGATCTTGCTGTGATACGCCTCGATGAGGGTCATGGAGCTGGTCACGACCCGGGCGCCTGCCTGATGGGCCTTCGTGAGCGTGGCCGTCATGGCCCGCTCACGACGCACCGCCCTCGACAGGGCCTCGCTGTCCAGCACGAAGCAGAGATCGGTCATCAAGCAGCCGACGCCCCGCCGTGCGCACCGGACTCCCGCTCCTCGAACCACCGCTCGATGTCACGCAGCTCCGACGCCGCAGCCGCCTGCTCCTCCTCGGTGGGCGGCCCGCCCTTCTCCTGCATCCACGCCACCAACTCCCCCAGCCGGTCGTGCTCACGCTGACGCTCTATGGCATGGGTGACATACGCGCTGAACGCCCCCGGGCCCACCTCGCTGCGGATCTCCTCCGCGAGCTCCTCCGGCAGCGTGACCGTGTACTTCTTGGTTGCCATACCAATCACCATACCTATGGGGCTGGGTCCGTGACACAGCTCGGGTCACCCCGTCCGGCGAACGGCATGCATCGCCCGCGCGTTCTCCCGTACCGTTGTCGTGATGCCCCAGGAAGGATCAGGATGACCGCACAGCACATCGACCCCTCCGAGTCGCTCATCCCCCGCCCTCAACGCACTCCTGCCGCTCTCCGGGTAGCCATCGCCCAGGTGGCACCGCATCGGCTGGGCGAACTGGAGCAGCAGAAGGACGAGGCGATTGCGCTGGCTGCGCAGACCGGCAGCCTGGGGCCGATCCTCCAGTTCCTGGAGAGCTGGGCCGTCACCGTGGAGATCGCGCGCTTCCCGTCGCTCGCCGCCCGCCTCCACTCGGCCGAGTACACAGTTCAGACCCTCGACAAGGGCGATCCTTCATGGCGCAAAGCCATGGATGTGGTCCATGGTCTCTACGCCTCCGCCAGGGAGTCGCTCGACCATGAGTGACTGGCGCTGGGAGTACGACCCCAGCGAGGCCTACGTTGTCGGCGGCGACACCCCACCCCCACCGGTCTTCGTTGCCGAAGTCGAGCATCGCGCCGACGAACTCGTCCGGGCCGCCTCCGCCCTGCACCTCGACGGCGCGACGTTCCAGGGTGCGGGCGACGGAGTGCAGACGGCGTACGTGCCCGGCGGGATGTTTCTGTACCTGACCGTCATCCGCCACCAATGCGTGTACATCATCCAGGTGACAGCCTGGCCGTCGCTCTGAGCCCCCCCTCTACCTCTGGCCCCGCAGCTCCCCCTTCACCACCTTGCCGCTCGCATTGCGCGGCAGCTCGGTCACGAACTCCACCGCCCTCGGGACCTTGTAGTTCGCCATCTCGCGCCTCGACCAGGCGATCAGGTCGTCGGCCGTCACCGTCGCGCCCGGCCTGCGGACCGCGTAGGCCTTGCCCACCTCGCCCAGTCGGGGGTCCGGGACGCCGATCACCGCCACGTCGGCCACGTCCGGGTGCAGACCGAGGAGCTGTTCGATCTCGGCGGGGTACGCGTTGAAGCCGCCGACGATGAACATGTCCTTGATCCGGTCGGTGATCCGGAGGTTGCCGTCCTCGTCGAGGACGCCCACGTCGCCCGTGCGGAGCCAGCCGTCGGGGGTGATCGTGGCGGCCGTGGTCTCCGGGTCCTCGAAGTAGCCCTGCATCACGTTGAACCCGCGGACCAGGACCTCGCCGGGCGTGCCGGGGGCGGCCAGGACGCGGATCTCCGTGTCGTCGATCGCCCGGCCCGACGTCGAGGTGATCGTCTCCATCGGGTCGCCGCGGCGGCACATGGTGACGATGCCGCTCGCCTCGGAGAGGCCGTACGCGGTGAGGACCGTCGCTATGCCGAGCTCCGCGCGCAGGCGTTCCACCAGCCGCAGGGGGACCACCGCCGCGCCCGTCACCACCAGGCGGAGGGCGGAGAGGTCGTGGGCGCCCCGGGCCGGGTGGTCCAGGAGGGACTGGTGGAGGGTGGGCGGGCCCGGCAGGACCGAGATGCGTTCGGCGGCGATGTTGGCCAGGGCCGTGTCCACGTTGAACACCGGTTGCGGAACCATCGTCGCGCCCCGCATCAGGCACGCGATGATGCCCGCCTTGTAGCCGAAGGTGTGGAAGAAGGGGTTCACGATCAGATAGCGGTCGCCCTCGCGCAGATCGGCCAGTTCGCTCCAGATCGCGTAGCAGCGCAGGGTCTGGGCGTGGGTGATGACGGCACCCTTGGGCCGGCCCGTGGTGCCCGAGGTGTAGATGATGTCGGAGGGGGCCGAGGGGGCGATCGCGTCTGCGCGGGAGCGTACCGCCGCTCCGGACACCCCCTCCCCCGCCGCCAGGAAGTCCTTCCAGGTGACGTAGTCGTCGGGGGCGCTGTCCGCCAGCACCACCACCCGTTCCAGGTACGGGAGTTGCACGTCGGCCCGGCGCAGGGAGGCCACGTACGACGTACCGAGGAAGGTGCCGGTGACAAAGAGCAGTTTCGCCCGGCTGCGTTCCAGGATGTGTGCCGCCTCGGCGCCCTTGAAACGGGTGTTGAGGGGGACCAGGACCGCCCCCGCCGTGACCGCGCCGAGCGCGGAGACGATCCAGTCCAGGGTGTTCGGGGCCCAGATCGCGACCCGGTCTCCCGGCTCCACGCCCGAGGCCATGCACGCGGCGGCGGCCCGTTCGACACGGTCGCCGAGTTCGGCGTACGAGATCCGGGTCCGGCCCTCGACGACCGCCTCCCGGTCCCCGTACCGCCGCGCCGCCGCCCGTATCAGCTTCGGGATGCTGCCCCATTCCTCGTCGCCGCGCATCGTTCACCCTCCCTGACGCAGTAGCTGACTATCCGTCAGATTAGCTGTAGCCTCAGCCGCTGTCAGCAGTCATGACGGTCTCGGAGGTGGCGGTGGCGGCACTCAAGGACGTGACAGCGATAGCCGGCATAGGGCAGACGGCCTTCGCGAAGCAACTGCCCGAATCCGAGAAGACATTGGCCTGCCAGGCCATCGTCGCGGCGCTCGACGACGCCGGCATCGCCGCCTCGGAGGTGGATGCCTTCGCCTCGTACACGATGGAGGAGACCGACGAGGTCGAGATCGCCAAGGCCATCGGGGCGGGCGATGTCACCTTCTTCAGCAAGGTGGGGTACGGGGGCGGGGGCTCGTGCGCGACGATCGCGCATCTCGCCGCCGCCGTGGCGACCGGGCAGGCGAGTGTCGGTGTCGCATGGAGGTCGCGGAAGCGGGGGTCGGGGCCCCGGCCCTGGAAGAACACCGCCGTGCAACTGCCCACCCCCGCCCAGTGGACCCGGCCGTACGGGCTGCTGCGGCCGGCCGACGAGATCGGGATGCTGGCGCGGAGGTACATGCACGAGTACGGGGCGACCCGCGACCATCTCTTCAACGTCGCCCTCGCCTGCCGCAACCGCGCGAACCAGAACCCGGACGCGGTGATGTACGAGCGGCCGCTGACCCGCGACATGTATATGACCTCGCGCTGGATCAGCGAGCCGCTCTGCCTCTTCGACAACTGCCTGGAGACCGACGGTGCGCTGGCCTGTGTCATCGTCTCGGCGGAGCGGGCCCGCGACTGCCGGCAGAAACCCGTCTACATCCACTCCGTCGCCCAGGGGCTGCCCGCCCAGCACCACGGCATGGTCAATTACTGGAACGACGACCCGCTCACCGGACCCGCCTGGACTGCCGCCCGGCAGCTGTGGAAGCAGGCCGACTTCGGCCCGGACGATGTGGATGTCGCGCAGATCTACGACGCGTTCACCCCGCTCATTCCGCTCTCCCTGGAGGGCTACGGCTTCTGCGGGCGCGGTGAGGGCGCCGCGTTCACCGAGGGCGGGGCGCTGGAGAGCGGCGGGCGGCTGCCCATCAATACCGGGGGCGGCGGGCTCAGTGAGGCGTATGTGCATGGCTTCAACCTCATCAACGAGGGCGTGAAGCAGTTGCGCGGCGTCTCCACCGCACAGGTCCCGAACGCCGGGACATGTCTGGTCACCGCCGGTGAGGGCGTTCCCACATCCGCCGTACTGCTGAGGAGTTGACCGGGATGGATGCTCTGCTGCTGCCCGTCGTGGACGAGGACGGTGCGCCCTTCTGGGAGTACGCGGCCCGCGGCGAACTCCGCGTCCAGGCCTGCGCCGCCCCGGAATGCGGAAGGCTCCGCTTCCCGCCCCGGCCGTGCTGCCCGCACTGCCAGTCCTTCGAGAGCGGGTGGCGGCCCATGAGTGGACGCGGCCGCATCTGGTCGTACGTGCTGCCGCATCCGCCGCTGCTGCCCGCGTACGCCGCGCAGGCCCCGTACAACGCCGTCGTGGTCGAGCTGGCCGACGCCCCGGACATCCGGCTGGTCGGGAATGTGGTGAGCGGTCCGGACGCCCCGCTGGACTCGGTCGATCCGGGGCGGCTGCGGATCGGGGCGCCGGTGCGGGTGGTGTTCTGCCCGGACGGTTCCGGGGTGACCCTGGTGCGTTGGCTGCTGGAGAGGTGACCGGTGATGGCGCTGCGGACGGAGACGGACAAGGAGACCGGGGTCGCGCTCGTCACCCTCGACCGGCCCGAGAAGCTCAATGCGATCGACCTGGCGACGGCCGACGAACTGACCGCTGCCTGGCGGGCGTTCCGATTCGACGACGGGGTGCGGGCCGTCGTCCTCACCGGTGCGGGCGGCCGGGCCTTCTGTACGGGGATCGACCGGGACGTGGAGGTGCCGCAGCCCTCGTCCCCGTACACGATCGACGATCCGCTGATCGCGATCGGACCGAAGGCGAACGACCTGTGGAAGCCGGTGATCGCGGCCGTGGAGGGGATGGCCTGCGGCGGGGCGTTCTATCTGCTGGGCGAGGCGGAGTTCGTGATCGCGTCCGAGGAGGCGACGTTCTTCGACCCGCACACGACGTACGGCATGGTCAGCGCGTACGAGGCGATCTCCATGGCGCAGCGGATGCCGTTCGGCGAGGTGGCCCGGATGTCTCTGATGGGTACGGCCGAACGGGTCACGGCCCGCCGGGCGTACGAGACCGGGCTGGTCAGTGAGGTGACGGCACCCGGCGGCGCGGTGGCGGCGGCGCTGCGGGCGGCGGGAGTGATCGCCTCGTACCCGAACCGGGCGGTGCAGGGGACCGTACGGGCGGTGTGGTCCGCGAAGGAGGCGGCCAGGGCGCAGGCCATGGCCCACGCCCCGCACCTGATCGCACTCGGGAACCTGCCGCCGGAGCGGCAGGCCGAGTTGTTCCGGGGGCGGGGCGGCAATGAGTTCCGGATGCGGTGAGGTCAGTAGCTCAGCTCGGCCTCGACCCGGCACTTCTTCACCCGGGAGACCTTGCGCGGGCTGTCCATCCGCACGGAGACGGTCTTGGTCTCGCCACCCTCGGCGTCCACCTTCGCCTCACCGGTGTCGACGGTGTTGCCCCGTGCGTCGAGGAAGGTCACATCGACTTCGTAGGTGTGCGAGCCGACGGCGTTCGCCGTGAGCCGGACGGTGGAGGTGGTGACGGCCTTGCGCTTGCCCTTGCGGGGCTGGGCGCAGCGGAAGACGTACGCCTGGGGCGCGTCCGAAGCGGTGGCGCTCGGGGCCGGCGTCTCGTAGCCGGTATTGCCGGAGGAGCTGCTCGACGAGTCGTAGTCGTTGTCGTTGTCGTCGTAGTTGTTGTCGTGGTAGCTGCCGTTGCTCTTCTTGGAGTTGGAGCATCCACCGCCGCCGCTGCTGCTGCTCGACCCCTTGCTCTTGCCGCTTCGGCCGCCGTGGCTGGAGGTCGAGAAGCCGGTGAGCGCGAGTACCACCACGACCAGTACCGCGGAAAGCTTTATGTGCTGCCGCATCATCGATGCAGCCCCCCTTGTGTTGTTGTCCGTGCTGTTGCTGCTGTCGAACGACCGCGCGACACGCTAGCGCAAGGTGCGGGGGTCAGGGGCCGGGCGTAGCGTCGAGGCCGAGAGCGGTGCTGATCCCTGACGCCGGTCCGCGCACACGCAGGAGGCCGATGATGGTCCGCAACGTCCTCGGCTCGGTCCTTGCTCTCGCAGGAGCGGCGGCCGCCGTGCTGAGCCCCTTCCGTGACTGGTACGACGGCCGTCTGGGGCGTCATTACCGGATCGACGAGCTGTTCACGGGTGTCACCGCCAGCCGGCCCGGGCCGCTGGGCTCGGTCTTCCTGGCCTTTCTCTTCGCCGCCCTGCTGGCGGTGGTGGGTGTGGTGCTGCGATCGCGTCTGCTGGTGGCGTCCGCGGGTGTGGTGGTGCTCGGGTTCACCGTGCTGTGGATGGTGCGCCAGGGAGAATCGGTGGGCAGTCTGACCGTCGCGGGCGACGGCTCCGGGCTGCAGTGGGGGGTGGCGTACGCGGTGGGTGGCGCGGTGCTGTTGCTGCTCGGTTCGGTGGTGATGCCGGGGCGGCACGGTGGGCGCCGGCCTGCCCGCGGGGGCCGTGACCAGCCGTATGCGGCGCCCGGCTCGGAGAATCCGGATACGTGGCCGCCCACGCAGGAGCCGGGGCCCTCCGTGCAGATGAGTACGTTGCCGGAGCCCGAGCCGGACCCGTACACGGGGCCCGCCCCGGCGGACCGCCGCGAGGGCCCGCCTCCGGGCCCGGAGGACCAGGACACGGCCCCGCACCCCGTCGTACCGGACGACGGTTCCGATCCGCGCCGGCCTCCGCCCTTCTGAGGTCCTCGACGCCTGGTGTTCCGTCCTCAATCGCCGGACAGGCTTGATGTGGCCGACGCGGTTCGTCAAGCGCGGGGCAGGCCTGGCGTGGCCGATGCTCTACGTCCGGGGCCGGTTGCCCGTGCCCGTTCCCTTCAGCGCGTCCAGCGCGTACACGCAGCGGTCCTTGCTGCACGCGTACACGACACCGCCCCGCGCCACCGGCGAACCCGTGATCTCGCCTCCCGTCGCCAGCTTCCAGCGGAGCTGGCCGCCCGCCGCGTCCAGGGTGTACAGGACATGGTCGGCTGAGCCGAAGTGGACCCGGCCGTCGGCGACCACCGGGGCCCCCACCACCTCGCCGCCTGCCGCGAACCGCCACTTCGGGGTGCCGGTGACCGCGTCGAGCGTGTACAGGGCGCTGCCGCTGCCGACATGGACGTTCCCGGCCGTGACCAGGACCGGTTCGATCGACTGGCGGGCCTCCGTGGCGATGCGCCAGCGGTCCTTGCCGGTCGAGGCGTCGATCGCGTACACCGTGCCGAGGTAGTCGGCGAGGTACACGCCGCCGCCGGTGACGGCGGGCCCGGGTGCGAACGCGGGCGGGGAGAGGAAGACCGCGGGCGACTCGAAGTGCCAGCGGACATGACCGGACACGGTGTCGACGGCCAGGACCCGGGCCCCCGCGCTGACGTACACGAAGCCGTCCGGCGCGGCGGTCACCCGGACCGGCACACCGCCGCAGGAGACCGCGTCGCCGATGGGGTACGACCAGCGTTCGATGCCGGTACGGGCGTCGACGGCGCACAGCCGGGCGTCCTGCCACAGGTAGACCGTGCCGTCGTGGATCGCGGGCCCGGCCTCCGCCGTCTCGAAGTCGGTCTGTACGCCGCGGCTCTCCCACAGCTTCTCGCCCGTGGACGCCTCCCACGCCTGGACGCCGCCGCCCCGGGTGCCGGTGACGACGGTGCCGCGGTCGGCCTTGAGGGAGTACACCCAGGCATCTGTCTGCAGCCGCCACCGCTCGGCGCCGGTCGCCGCGTCCAGGGCATACAGCGACGGTCCGTCGGAGGCGTGGATACGGCCGCCCTCGACGGCCATCACCCAGGCCACGTCCCGGGTCTTGAACTGGCGCCGCCCGTTTCCGACGTCCAGGGCGTGCACCTCGAACGACGTGACGTAGAGGAGGTCCCCGGCAACGACAGGCGTCCCCCAGACGTCGTTGGACATCCGGAACCGCCAGGGCCGCCAGCGGTCCGGGCCCGGGGGCGCGGTCTCGGGCGCGTGCGCGGGCGCGGGCAGGGGGGCCGGTGCGGGGGTGGGGGCCGTGCCGTTCACCCCGGCGGGCGGGCGCACCCAGCCGGTCGCGGGGCCGGCGTCCGCGGTGGCCGTGGCGGTGGCCCGTACGTCCTGGGCGCGCGGGCCGGGGCCGATCGGCACCTTCGCACCGGGCAGCCGCACCGGACCGCCCCCGTCGGGCAGCTGCGCGGACGCGGCGGCCGGGGAGCGCAGGTCGGCGCCGCTGCGCCAGGCGGTGTCCCGGTCGGCGCCGGGCGGCTGCTGGGGCGGCGGCGGTACGGCGGCCGGAGCCGGCGCGGGAGCCGCGGTCTTGCGGCCTCCGCCGCGGCGCTGCTCGATCATCGCGGTGGCGGAGGCCGGCAGCCATGCCGAAGCCGTACCGCTGTCGTCGCCGCCGGAGGCGAAGAGGTGCGGGGCGAGCTGGGCCTGCAGATCGGCGGGGGTGGGCCGCAGCCCGGCGTCCATCTGCATGCAGGAATCGATCAGCGGCCGCAGTTCGTCGGGCAGGCCCTCCAGATCGGGGCCCTCGCGCAGCAGCATGAAGACCGTCTCGACGGGGTTGGCGCCGTGGAACGGCGCATGGCCGGTGGCGGCGAAGACGAGCGTCGAGCCGAGCGAGAAGACATCGCTGGCGCCCGTGACGCTGCGCGAGTCCCGCGCCTGCTCGGGCGACATGTAAGCGGGCGTGCCGACGGCGACATTCGTCATGGTCAGCCGGGTGTTGGAGACCCCGGACGCGATCCCGAAGTCGATCACCCGCGGGCCGTCCTCGACGACGAGCACGTTCGACGGCTTCATGTCGCGATGGACGAGCCCCGCACCGTGGATCGACTGGAGCGCCTCGGCGATACCGGCGGCCAGCCAGCGCACCGCCTGGACCGGCATGGGCCCGCACTCATTCACTATCTCCTCGAGCGACGGGGCGGGCACATAAGCGGTGGCCAGCCACGGCACGGCGGCCCGCGGGTCGGCGTCCACCACCGCGGCCGTGTAGAAGCCGCTGACCGCCCGGGCTGCCTCCACCTCGCGCGTGAAGCGGACCCGGAACAGCTGGTCCTCGGCGAGCTCCGTACGTACCGTCTTGATCGCCACCCGCCGGCCCGAAGCCGAGCGGGCGAGATAGACCAGCCCCATGCCACCGGCCCCGAGCCGTCCCAGCACCTCGAACGGGCCGATCCGTCTCGGGTCGTGCTGCGTCAGCTGCTCCACCACTTGCCCTGCCACCTCCCCGTACGGGCCTCAGGAACAGAAGCCCGCGAAAACCCGCCCTGCTACGGCGTCTCACCACTGGGCACCACCCGGCGGTGCGCACCCCGATTGTTCCTGGCTGAGGCTCTGGTTGCGAACCCGGGGGCGGACCGGGGTGTCACAGCTCACTCTGCCCTCTTCCCGGACAGAGGGGGCTGAAGTACGGCGAACACGGCACCCTGATCGTCCTGGAGGACCGCCATCCTCCCGTACGGGATGTCGAAGGGCGGCGCGGAGATGCGGCCGCCGAGGCGTACGGCGTGTCCGGCGGCGGCATTGCAGTCCGCGACGGCGAAGCAGATGAGGAAGTAGCTGGGCATCTCGGCCGGGAAGGCATCGGTGATGACGCTGCGCCCGCCGACCGCGGTGTCCGGTCCGGGTTCCGTGCCGGCCGGGGACCACATGCGGAAGTCGACGCCGGACTCGGCTGTACCGGATTCGCCCGCGCCGGGTTCGCCCGCGCCGGATTCGCCCGCGCCGGAGGCGTCGAGATCGGTGCCCTGGAAGCCGAAGACCTCCTCGTAGAAGGCGTCGACACGGTCCTTCTGCCGGGTGCGGACCTCGGTCCAGCAGAAGGAGCCCGGTTCGTTCTGCTTCTCGAAGCCTTCGCGGTCACCGGCCTGCCAGAGCCCGAAGACCGCTCCGCCGGGGTCGGCCGCCTGGGCGAGCGCTCCGGCCCGGCCCGCCCGCACGGGGTCGGTGATCACCTGACCGCCCGCCTCCCTGATGCGGGCGACGGCCGCGACGATGTCGTCGGTGGCGAAGTAGATGCCCCAGGCGGTCGGCATCCGGCCGTCCTGCTTGGCGGCGAGTGCGGCGACGAGCTTCGCGTCGCTGAGTGCGTCCGCGTACGGGCCGTCGCCGGCCCGGAAGGTCCAGCCGAACAGCTCACCGTAGAAGCGCTTGCCCGCTTCGAGGTCGGGAAGCTGCGCATCCACCCAGCACGGCGCGGATTGCGCGAATGCAGCCATGGGCCCGGGTCCTTCCGTCGCGGTCGGCCGCGGTCGTTCGCGGTTTGTTCGCAGTTGTCCGCGGCCGTTCGCAGTTCGTGGCAGTGACGCTCGTCACATCAAACGTAACCGTGGGTGGCATGTACCGCGCCCCGACCCGTCCCATCGAACTCATTTTCGATAAAGGAGCCTCCCTGCCCACGGCGTCGCGGAAAGTTATCCACGGAAGTTATCCACAGGCTGTTGATAAGACTTATCCCCCTGTGGGTCGCATCCGTCGATATCCGGCCACTCCCCCCACCCCGCCTGCGGTGCTCCCCATTTGCAGTCGGCCGAATCGCGCTCCGATCCCCCCTCGGTAAGCTGACGGCATGACAGGACAAGTGCGCACCGTCGACGGCCGCGTGGCCGGTCGACGCGGACAGGCGACGCGGCAGAAGCTGCTCGACTGCCTCAGCGAGATGCTCAGTTCCTCGCCGTACCGGGACGTCAAAGTCATCGACGTCGCCCGGAAGGCGGGGACTTCACCCGCGACCTTCTACCAATACTTCCCCGACGTCGAGGGCGCCGTCCTCGAAATCGCCGAAGAAATGGCCAAGGAGGGTGCTGGTTTGACCGGACTGGTCGCAGGCCGCTCCTGGGTCGGCAAGGCCGGCTGGCAGACCGCCGAAGAACTCGTCGAGGGATTCCTCGACTTCTGGCGACATCATGACGCGATCCTGCGTGTGGTCGACCTCGGAGCGGCCGAGGGCGACAAGCGGTTCTACAAGATCCGTATGAAGATTCTGAACTCGGTCACCAACTCCCTTACGGATTCGGTGAAGGAGCTCCAGGCCAAGGGCAAGGTCGACAAGGACGTCAGCGCCGCCGCGATGGCGGGCTCCCTAGTCGCGATGCTGGCCGCGGTCGCCTCGCACCAGAAGGGCTTTACGACCTGGGGCGTGAAGCAGGCCGAACTCAGGCCGAATCTCGCGCTGTTGGTGCATCTGGGCATCACCGGCAAGAAGCCGACCAAGTAGCGCCGCACCGGGCCCCTTCCCCACTGGGTACCGCGCGGCGATTCCGGGCGCCCCAGGTCCTGTCTCACCGACGGCGGACCACGCATGTGGTCCGCCGTCGGTGCACCCGGACCGTTCCACGGATCGCTCCAACGGCCGTTCCCAGGCACGGTTTTCGCGCATCACCAGCACCCACGGTCTGCGCGCACCGCTTACGCGCCCGGCCTCGTCAGGTCGCGGCGTCACTCCGCCGTTCCAGCCTGAAGAGCCGGATCTCCCGCTCGACCCGCGCCTGATACGTCGCATAGGGCGGCCAGAACTTCAGCGCCGTCTGCCACACCGCATCCCGTTCCGCGCCCTGCAGCAGTGTGGCGCGCACCGGAATGTCCCGGCCCCTCCAGTTGACGACGGCCTTGCCGGGACCGGCCAGCAGATTCGCGGTCCAGGCCGGATGCCCCGTACGGCCGAAATTGCTGCCGACCAGGATCCAGCTCTGCTCCGTCCCGTTCTCCGGCATGCAGGCCAGCGGAGTGGTCCTGAGCTGCCCGCTTCTCGCGCCCGGCACCGTCAGGATCAGCCCCGGCAGCATCCGGGCGCTGAGCAGCACCTTGCCGCGCGTGAGCCGGTGCACCGTACGGTCCATGACGGGGATGACATGCGGGGCGATCCTCGCGAACGTGCGGGTCGAGGACACCTTCTGGACCAGCCGGACGCCGGGCGCCATCAGACCGCCACCTGCTCGGCCGATCCCGGGGTGGCGAATGCCGAGGACGCGGACGGCTGCCCGTTCGGCGGTCCGAACAGTCCGGCCTGCTGCGCCGCATGGTCGCGGAGCCGGTGGACGGGGCCGAAGAGCAGTTCGTCGGCAGCGGCCCGCTTGAAGTACAGATGCGCCTCGTGTTCCCAGGTGAAGCCGATCCCGCCGTGCAGCTGGACGGCCTCGGCCGTGGTGATCCGCAGCGCCTCCAGGGCCTGGGCGAGCGCGAGGCCCCCGGCCGCCGGGTCCCAGGCCGCGTAGTACGCGGCGGAACGAGCCGCCTGCACCCGTACGTACAGATCCGCGAGGCGGTGCTTCACGGCCTGGAAGGAGCCGATCGCCCGGCCGAACTGTTCGCGCGTCTTCACGTATTCGACGGTCCGCTCCAGTGCGCTCGCCGCCGCCCCCACCGCCTGAGCGGCGAGCAGTACGGCGACCCCGCGTCCTGCCGGGGCGAGCGCGTCGGTGACGTCCACGCTGTCGTCCGGGCCGAGGAGTTCGGCCTCGGTGTCACGGAGTTCGATGCGGGCGAGCGGACGGGTCTCGTCCAGCGAGGTCCGGCGGGCGCGGACGATTCCGGCCGCCGTGTCCGGGCGGACCAGGAAGAGGAGCGTACGGCTGCGTGGGAAGCCGCCGGTGTGTGCGGCGACCAGGAGGAGCCCCGCGCTGTGCCCGTCGAGGACCTGGGTGGCCTCCCCGTACAGCCGCCAGCCCTCCGCGCCGCCGACCGGCCTGGCCTGTATTCCACCCGCCCGGCCGCCACCCGCCCAGGCGCCGCCGGTGGGGTCACCGGTGAGGCCGAGTGCGGTGGCGAGCGAGCCGCCGGGGACGGCCAGGGTCGCGGTCAGTCCGCCGGCGGCGATGCGCGGCAGCAGGGCGGTGCGCTGGGCCTCGGTGCCGAGGGCGGCGATCAGAGGCGCGGCGAGTGCGGCGGTGGCGATCAGGGGCGACGGCAGCAGGGCGCGACCGGTCTCCTCACAGGCGACGGCGAGCTCGGCCAGGCCGCAGCCGACACCTCCGTACTCCTGCGGGAGGGCGAGCCCGGGCAGCCCGAGGTCCTGGGCGAGCTGTCGCCACAGGGTCTCGTCGTACCCGTCGGCGGTCCGTACGGCACTCCTGACGTCGTCGGGTCCACTGCGTTTGGCCAGCAGTTCGCGAAGGGTGCGGCGGATCTCGTCCTGTTCCGCGGTGAAGGCGGCATCCATCGTCGGGCTCCTTCCCCTCAGAGGCCTTCGGCCTCCGATCTGACGGCCCGTCATGCTAGGGGTGAATCCATGAGATTCCCAGAGTCGCGCATCGGGAGGGGCCGGGAAGATCCCGCCCCACCGAGCGGTCCGTGCGGCGAATATCTGATGTACCGTCAGATTCATGCCTTCTTCCCACCGCAAGGTCGCTGTCGTCGGCATATCCCTCGCCGACTGCGGACGCATCGACGAGGCCACGCCGTACGCACTGCACGCCCAGGCCGCCCGCCGGGCACTGGCCGATTCGGGTCTGGACCGGTCCGTCGTCGACGGTTTCGCCTCCGCCGGACTCGGCACGCTCGCCCCGGTCGAGGTCGCCGAGTATCTGGGGCTGAAACCCACCTGGGTGGACTCCACCGCGGTCGGCGGCTCGACCTGGGAGGTGATGGCGGCCCATGCGGCGGACGCCATCGCGGCGGGTCACGCCAATGCCGTTCTGCTGGTGTACGGGTCGACGGCACGCGCGGACATCAAGGCGGGCCGCCGGACGTCCAATCTCTCCTTCGGGGCGCGCGGCCCGCTCCAGTTCGAGGTGCCGTACGGGCACTCGCTGATCGCCAAGTACGCGATGGCCGCCCGCCGCCATATGCACGAGTACGGGACGACCCTGGAGCAGCTCGCCGAGGTGGCGGTCCAGGCGCGGGCGAACGCGGCGGCCAACCCGGACGCGATGTTCCGTGACCCGATCACGGTGGCCGACGTGCTGTCGGGGCCGGTGATCGCGGACCCGTTCACCAAGCTGCACTGCTGCATCCGCAGCGACGGCGGCTGCGCGGTACTGCTGGCCGCCGAGGAGTACGTACCGGACACGGCGAAGGAACCGGTGTGGATCCTCGGTACGGGTGAGCACGTCTCGCACTCCACCATGTCCGAGTGGGACGACTTCACGGCCTCCCCCGCGGCGGTCTCGGGCCGCCTGGCGTTCGAACGGGCAGGGGTACGGCCCGCGGACATCGATCTCGCCGAGATCTATGACGCGTTCACCTATATGACGCTGGTGACACTGGAGGACCTGGGGTTCTGCGCGAAAGGGGAAGGCGGCGCGTTCGTGGAGAAGGGCCGGACCGGTCTGACGGGCGAGCTGCCGGTCAACACGGACGGGGGCGGCCTGTCCGCCTGCCACCCCGGGATGCGCGGACTGTTCCTGCTGGTGGAGGCAGTACGGCAACTGCGCGGCGAGGCGGGTGGGCGCCAGGTGCGCAGGGCGGGTGGCCGGCTGCCGGAGCTGGCGGTGGCCTCGGGGACGGGCGGCTGGTTCTGCTCGTCGGGGACGGTGGTGCTGGGGCGGGGTTGAGGGTCCGGGCGGGGGCAGCCGGTCACACCGCGATGACCGTGAGCGCCCCTTCGAGCCCCTTGAAGTCTTCCGCGTTGCGGGTGAAGAGCGGCAGTCCCCTGACCGAGGCAATGGACGCGGTCATCAGGTCCATGCGCCGGGGCCGGGGATCACGCCGGGCAGCGACCACCAGAGCCACCAGGCTCCCGTAGCGGGCAGCGGCGTCCCCGTCGAAGGGAAGCGGCTCGAAGTCGGCCACGGCGGCGCCGAGTTTCTCCATCCGGGCCACCCGCACACCGGGGTCCTTGGCCATCGCCACGCCCTGCTGAAGCTCGGCCATCGTCACCACTGTGATCGCCGGGAGGATCGGAAGGTCCTCGGCGCGCAGCAGATCGAGGTCGATATATGCGCAGGTGCCGAGCACCCCCACGTCATGCCGCTCAGCCACGCTCGCGCTCCCACGGGTCGTCGCCCCCGACCCGGTCCGCAGCCCCGAAGAACGCATCCGCCTCGCGGCGCATCAGCGCACCGTCCACACGGGGCAGCCGACGGTGCCTGGTCACCAGCTCCTCCGCACTCAACTGCCGTTTCCGGGTGAGCGGCCGCAGCTCCGCGACCTCTATTCCGTTGCGGGTGATGTGAAAGACCTCGCCCGCCTCCACGGCGTTCATGACTTCTGCGGAGTTGTTCCGGAACTCCCGCTGCGTGATGGTCCTCATACCACGAGCGTAGCTCGCTGTGTCTCCATGCGCTACGGCGATTTTCCCGATGCCCCGCGCGATGGCGCCATGCGCTGCAATGGGGCCATGAGCGACGTACAGAACACCGACGCACAGCAGAGTTTCCTGGACCTGCTCCACGCCCAGCGCGTGTGGGACGTGGACCTTCCCGCCTTCGACCCGGACGCCGCACCCTCCGCCCCGCTCCCTCTCTTCCACGCCTGGTTCGCCGAGGCCGTGGCCGCCGGGCAGGCCGAGCCGCACACGATGTCGCTGGCCACCGTCGACGCCGAGGGCCGGCCCGATGTGCGGACGCTGATGCTGCACGACGCGGACGAGCGCGGCTGGCACTTCGCCACGCACCGCACCAGCGCGAAGGGCCGCCAGCTCGCCGCCCGCCCGCACGCCGCGCTCGGCTTCTACTGGCCGGTGCAGGGGCGGCAGGTACGGGTGCGGGGACCGGTCACCGAGACGAGCCGGGCGGAGAGCCTGGCCGATCTGCACGCCCGCTCGACCGGGGCGCTCGCATCGGCGCTGACCGGGTCGCAGAGCGAGGTGCTGGACTCGCGGGAAGAACTGGCCCGGACCGCCGACGCCGCCTGGGAACGGGCGTCGGCGGAGCCGGACGCGGACGTAGCCGGCTGGACGCGGTACGTGGTCGAGCCCCGGGAGGTCGAGTTCTTCCAGGGCGACGCGGGGCGCCGACACGTACGGCTGCGCTACCGCCGGGACGGTGCGCACTGGACGCGGGAGCTGCTCTGGCCGTAGGGACGGTGCCCGCGGGCCGCCCGGCCCTGGAGACGGGGCGCTCGAGGGCCGCAGATTTATTCGGATTCAACCGTAAAGGAGCACTATGGGAGACAGATGAGGACTGGAGGCACCGATGAGCCGAACCCGTTCCCGTTACGCCCCCGACCGCGGGCTGACCACGCGCATGGTGACCACCATGTTCCTGATCGGTCTGCTGTACGTGGTGCTGGTCGGCGTGCTGCTCGCGGTGCTGCGCGGCGCCTGGCCGATCATTCTGATCTTCACCGGCGGCCTCTTCATCGCCCAGTTCTGGTTCAGCGACCGCATCGCGGCCTTCAGCATGGGCGCCCGGGAGGTCACCCCCGAGCAGGCGCCGGAGCTGCACGGCACCGTCGACCGGATCTGCGCCCTGGCCGACATGCCCAAGCCCCGGGTGGCGATCGCCCAGAGCGATGTGCCGAACGCCTTCGCCACCGGCCGGAGCGAGAAGACCGCCCTCGTATGCGCCACCACCGGACTGCTGCGCAGACTGGAGCCGGAGGAGCTGGAGGGCGTGCTCGCGCACGAGATGTCGCACGTCGCGCACCGCGATGTCGCCGTCATGACGATCGCCTCGTTCCTCGGTGTACTCGCCGGCATCATCACCCGCGTCGCCCTGTGGGGCGGCCTCTCCCGCAACAGCAGGGCCAATGACCCCGTCGGCATCGCGGTCATGCTGATCCCGCTGGTCAGCGCCGTCGTGTACGCCCTGAGCTTCCTGCTCACCCGGCTGCTCTCGCGCTACCGCGAGCTCTCCGCCGACCGCACCGCCGCCCTGCTCACCGGCCGTCCCTCGGCGCTCGCCTCCGCCCTCACGAAGGTGAGCGGCCAGATGGCCCGCATCCCGACCGAGGACCTGCGGAAGGCGGAGCCGTACAACGCCTTCTACTTCGTTCCCGCGTTCTCCTCCAAGGAGAGCCTGAGCCGGCTGCTCTCCTCCCACCCGACGCTCGAGCAGCGCCTGGACCAGCTCGCCCGTATCTCCGCCGACCTCGCCCGCCCGTAAGGAACGTTCATGGGTCTTCTCGACACCATCCTGGGCCGCACCAAACCGGTCCGCCCCGACCTCGACCAGCTCTTCGCCGTGCCCTCCGCCGCGCTCACCCTCCAGGCCGGCGCGGGGTTCGCCCCCACCGGCCTCGGCTCGGTCTGCTTCGCGGGCGTCGAGGGCGGCACCTTCGCCCGCATCCAGCAGGACGTACGCGAACTGCTCGACGCCGACACCGACCGGGGCGGCATTCCGGTGGAGTTCAGCCAGGACACGTACGGCTACACCTGGCTGCTCGCCCGGCAGTCGGCCGAGGACACGGCCGCCCTGGTCAACGACCTGCACGCAGTGAACACGCTGCTCCAGGACGGCGGCTTCGGGCCGCAACTGCTCTGCTCCCTGATCGGCTTCCGGGATGCGCGGGACCGTCCGCTGGCCCTGGTCTATCTCTACAAGCGCGGCACGTTCTATCCGTTCGCGCCGGTGCCGGGCAGCGCCGAGAAGCGTGACAACCAGCTGGAGTTGCAGGTCCGGGCGGCCCTCGGGGACGACCTACGGATGGAGAAGGACCTGGCCCGGTGGTTCCCGGTGTGGGGGGCGCCGGGGCTGTGACGCGGGGAGGCCGATGACAGGGGCCCGGCGCCGCACCCGCCCGTATCATCGCTCCCATGACTGCTGAGCCCTCCCGTTCCGCCGACCGTATGCGCGCTTCGGATGCCGATCGCGAGGCGGTGGTCGAGCAGTTGCGGGAGGCGGCGGCCGAGGGCCGCATCGACATGGACGAGCTGGACACCCGGCTCGGGCAGGCGCTGTCCGCCAAGACCTACGCCGAACTCGCGCCCCTCACCGAGGACCTGGTCCCCATCGAGGTGGCCACGGGCGAGCCGCTGGTCCTCAAGGGCGGCATGCACGGCGTGACGCGCTCGGGCCTCTGGAAGGTGCCCCCGGTGATACGCGCCCAGGGCGGCATCGGCGGCGTCAGGATCGACTTCACCCGCGCCGAGTGCCGGCTGCGCGAGATCGAACTGGAAGTGCGCGGAGAGATGGGCGGGGTGAAGATCGTGATCCCGGAGGGCTGGACCGTACACACCGACAGCCTGGACCACGGCGGCGGCGGCCTGAAGGCCAGGACCACGGACGAGAGGAAGCCCGGCGCCCCGCTCCTCCGGCTGACGGGCTCCTGCGGCATGGGCGGTGTGGTCGTCCGCCACCCGAACTTCCGCGAACGCCGCAAGCTGCGCAGCATCGAGCCCTGATCCGCGCTGAGCTGCACCGAGCCGCGCTGAGGCACATGCACATGCACTCCATGCGTGGACCTCAGCAGTCTCCGGGGTGGAAGACCGGAACGGCCTCTTCCCCCTCCTCCCGCCGGAAGGCCACCCGCAGCGCCATGCCGATGGCGAGGCCGGATTCCTCACATCCCACGATCTCCGTCATCATCCGCGGCCCCTCGGCCAGGTCGACCACGGCGGCGACGTACGGGACCCTGGCACCGAACGGCGGCAGGTCGTTGCGGTGCACGACGGACCAGGTGTAGAGCGTTGCATGTCCGCTCGCCCGTTCCCAGGTGACGTCCTCGCTCCAGCAGTGCGGGCAGAACTCGCGTGGGTAGTGGTGGGCGCGCCCGCAGGCGCGGCAGCGGCGCAGCAGCAACTGCCCCTGGGCGGCGGCGTCCCAGTAGGGGCGGGTGAAGGCGTCGGGCTCGGGGAGGTCGAAACGTGCGGCGGCCGTGGTCACAGGAAGAATCCGATCGCTTCGTCGAGGGACCAGGTCTGCCAGGACATTGCGAACAGCGCGACGAGCGAGATGAGCGCCATCATCGCGTTCTGCCCCTGCTCGGCCCAGTCGTGGATCATCAGCACGAGGTAGAGGAGGTTGAGGAGAAGTCCGGCGACGAGCGCGACAGGGGTGAGGAATCCGGCGATCAGGCCGAGGCCCAGGGCGAGTTCGGCGTACACGACGAGGTAGGCCATGGCCTTGGGGCGCGGGGCGACGATCCGCTGGAATCCGGTGCGCACGGCCGTCCACCGGTGCTTGCCCGCCACGTCCGCGGCCCAGGCGATGCCCGTACCGCGCTCGAACCAGCCCTTCTTGTCCTTGTGCCGCCAGCTCTCCAGCCACCACAGGCCGAGGCCTATCCGGAGGACGGCGAGCCACTCGGCGCCACCGAGCCAGATCGTCTGCATGGGGCCTCCCGCTCACTAAATCTGACGGTACGTCAGTTCACCTGATGGGGACGGCTTGCGCAAGGGGCGTGCAGGAGGCATGCGAGAGGCGCGCAAGAGCCACGCACCCGTGATCAATTCGCAACCGATTCCGGTCTTGTCCGAGACCCATCAAGTAAGCGCGCGATTACGCTCCGGACCATGCCCGACAGCGCACCTACCGCCGGTAGCCCCGCCCCGGCCCGCATCGACCTCACCGAGGACCGGCCCGTGTACGTCATCGGTGGTGGCCCGGGCGGTCTCGCCGCCGCGGCGGCCCTGCGCGAGCAGGGGGTAAGGGCGGTGGTGCTGGAGAAGTCCGAGAACGTGGGCGCGTCCTGGCGCCGCCACTACGACCGGCTGCACCTCCACACGACCCGGCGCTGGTCCGCGCTGCCGGGACTCGCGATGCCACGCCGGTTCGGACGCTGGGTGGCCAGGGACGATGTGGTGCGCTATCTGGAGAAGTACGTCGAGCACCACGGGCTGGAAGTGGTGACGGGCGTCGAGGTGTCCCGGATCGACCGGGCCCCCGACGGAGCCGGCTGGCAGCTGACCGCGACCGGCGGCCGGATACTGACCGGCCGGGCGCTCGTCGTCGCCACCGGCTACAACCACACCCCGCGCATCCCCGACTGGTCCGGCCGCGACACCTTCACCGGCGACCTGGTGCACGCCTCCGACTACCGCGATCCCGCCCCGTACGCGGGCAGGGACGTCCTTGTCGTCGGCATCGGCAACACGGGCGCCGAGATCGCCGCCGACCTGGTGGAGGGCGGGGCGTCCCGGGTTCGGATCGCCGTGCGCACCGTGCCGCACATCGTGCGCCGCTCGACGGCGGGCTGGCCCGCGCAGGCGACCGGCATCCTGGTCCGCAGGCTGCCGGTCCGGCTGGTCGACCGGGCCGGGCGCCTGATGGCCAGGCTCGCCGTGCCGGACCTCGCCGCACAGGGCCTCCCACGCCCGGACACCGGCCTGTACTCACGGGTCAAGGACGGGGCCATTCCGGTGCAGGACGTGGGGCTGATCGACGCGGTGAAGAGCGGCCGGGTGGTGCCGGTGGCGGCCGTCGAGTCGTTCGACAAGGACGTGGTGGTGCTGGCCGGCGGGGACCGGATCACCCCGGACGCGGTGATCGCGGCAACCGGCTACCGGCGGGCTCTGGAGGGGCTGGTCGGCCACCTCGGCGTACTGGACGCACGGGGCCGCCCGGTGGTGCACGGCGGCCGCACGCCCAAGCAGGCACCCGGCCTGTACTTCACCGGGTTCACCAACCCGATCAGCGGTATGTTCCGCGAAATGGCCCTGGACGCACAGAAGATCGCCAAGAGGCTGGCACGCACCGGCTGACTGTTCGGGGCCGGGCGGGGGGCCTCCGCGCGGGCGTCAGGCGTAACGCGGGAGCGCGTCGGTCGAGATCGTCCACTCGCCGATGGTGACGTCCTCGCCGTACACGAAGTCCTTGCGGATCGCGTAACGCGGGCCTTCCGGCGTCGCGTGAATCTCGGAGAGGACGGCGCCGGTGCCCGTGCGGGGGTCGAAGATCGCGTAGACGGGGATGCCGAGCAGTGGGTAGTCCCGCATCTTGCTCACCCAGTCGTTGTCCGGGTTGGACCGGGAGACGACTTCAATGGCGGCGATGAGCGTACGGGGGTCGAAGGAGCCCTCCCCCTCCATGTCGTCCACGGCGACCACCATTACGTCGGGGTGTCGCATGATGCCCTCGGCCTCCGCCTCGACATCCGGGGTCCCCGTATGGGCCAGGATCTCGTCCGGCATCAGCTTCTCCAGGCGGCGGCTCACCTGGGCTGCGGTCAGCTCGTGAGGACGCCCCGGGGCCATCATGTCGTGCACGATCCCTTCTTTGGTGATCTCCAGCTTGCCGGGAACGCTGTCCCGCATCTGTTCGACGATGTCGCGCATGGCCTGGTAGCGGAACGATTCCCGCTGTGCGTCATCCGGGGCGATGGCCATGGCGTGCGCTCCTCGTCTGTGCCCGGGGGCAAGGGTCGTCACGTTCATGCTAGGCGGCCTCCATCAGGTCGGATCGGCACTCGCGGCAGTGGCCCGGCTCCGGGGCCCGGAAGGCGCGGTCGCAGCTGTCGCAGTTCTGGAGCGGTTCGGGGCGTGGCGCGGCTTCCCGAACCGGGGCGGTGGGCAGTGGGGGCGGCAGGAGGGTGGTGAGGCGGTGGGCGAGGAGGCCCGCCGGGTGGGCCAGCGGCTCGGGCAGGTCGGCGACGAGAGTGCGGCGTACGGCGTCGGGGTGGGCATCGCGTTCGAGCCAGGCGGCGACGGCGGGGGCCAGTCGGCGGACGTCGTCCTCGGCCAGCAGCAGTCGGGGCTCGTGACGGCGCAGGCCCGCGAGGAGACCGGTGGCCGCGCGGTGCCGGTCGAGGTCGGGGACCTGCGGCTGGGGAAGCGGCGGACGCGGTACGGGTGTGGGGGCGTTCTCCAAATCCGGCGGGGGCACGGGGGCCTTCTCCGGTGCGGGCGCAGGGGCCGGTGCGGGCGTCGGGGCCGGAGGCTCGGGGGCCGGGCGGACGGGCCTGGGCCGAGGTTCGGGCGCTGCGGCAGGGCTCGCGTCGGTGGCGGGCTGGTTGTAGGAGACCGTGCGGGTGACCACCCGGCCGCTGGGGAGACGTTCCCGGGTGCGCTTCAGGTAGCCGTGGGCTTCCAGTTCGCGCAGGGCGGCGGCGATCCGTGCCTCGCTCTCCGGAAAGCGGTCGGCGAGGAACCTGATGCCGATCCTGAATCCGTCGGGCAGCGACTGGATGTGCGCGGCGAGGCCGATCGCGGTGAGGGACAGCTCACCGTGCTGGGTGAGGTGGTTGCCGACGACCGTGAATCGGCTGGTGTGCCGGGTGTTGATGTGTACGACACCGGATGACGGTGCGCGCGAGGGCGCGCTAATCTGCGGGGTATCCATCGGGAAGCCTCTTACTTCTCGGTGGTCAGGCCCTCGATCAGGATTGCCGTCCTGGCCGGGGGCCGTCGCATGTCTGTGGCTGTGGGGGCGAGCTTATGCCAGCCAACCGGTCCGGAATCCAGTCGAGTTGGCGAACCTCACCCGTGTGAGTGACGGGGAGGCTGGGTGGGGTTGGGAAGGGTGATTTCCCCGGTTCTTGAATCCTTTGATGTCGTGCGCGAACGCGTCGCGGCCCGCCGCGTCCTGGCCCACCGAGTCGTGAATCACCGGGTCGTGACTGCCGCGACCCGGTGGAGGCGGTCACGGTACGAGGTCGAGCTCGGCCCAGAGACCCATCACCGCCAGTGATGACCCGAGCAACAGGCCTGGGACTTCAGTACCGGGTAGCTGACAAGCGCCAACTACCGATGCAGCGCCTCCTGTCGATCTGCGTGACCCTGGTCAATCTGTCCGCTCACAAGGGCGAGCAGATCCGCCGCTGGGCCAAGAAGCACCGCGTTGAGCTGTGCTTCACCCCGACCTACGCCTCCTGGGCCAACCCGATCGAGGCCCACTTCTGACCCCTGCGGCAGTTCACCATCGCCAACTCCAACCACCACAACCACACCGTCCAGACCCACGCCCTGCACGCCTACCTGCGCTGGCGCAACACCAACTCCCGTCACCGAAACGTCCTGGCCGCCGAACGCAAGGAACGCGCCCGCACCGGCAGCGAGAAAGGCATCTGCCGGGGAGGACGTCCCCTCGCTGCGGCGGCCTGACTGCTCGACTCCGCGAGTCTGCCCGGTCAGGGCATCAGGCCGACTGCAGAGGCGGGGCGTTCCTCGTAATCGCCGCAGCCGGCAGCAGATTGTCCGGTTCAGCGCCAGGGTCGTCAGAGACGACGACGCCAGCCGTCTCGACACCGAAGCCGGTTGGCCAGATCGTGCGATCGCTCGCCAGCGCGCCTTCCAGATTCGTGTCCCGCAAGTCGGCGGCGCTCAGGTCGCATCCTCGGAGATCGGCCAACCGCAGATCCGCCCGGATGAAAACAGCACCCTGGGCACGGGCCTTGCGTAGATTCGCCTCGCGCAGGTCCGCACCGGAGAAGTCCGCCTCGCGCAAGTCGGCCTTGACCAGACGTGCGCCGCGCAGGTCGGCTTCGATACAGCGGACCTGTTGGAGGATCGAGGTTCCGAGCTCGGCATGCCGCAGGTTGGCCCCGATCAGTGAGGTCCTGCTCAGATTGACCTGGTAGACGCTCGCCGCTTCCAGGCACGCGCCATCGAGATTGACGCCGTTCAGCCACAATCCATCACAGTCGGCCCGACGCAGGTCGGTGAAGCTGACGTTGAGCCACTCGGGACGGCGTTCCTGACCAAGGACGCCGAGGCTGGTGAGCGCCACCTGAGCGTCCGCGGCGCGGGATTCGAGCGGGCGTACCGTGTTGATGGACGCATCCGCCGCCGGAGCGCCTGGCTCTTGCGGCGGCCAGGGGAGGTGCGTCCGAAGATACGCCGCCATGATCGAGATAACCGCCTCGCGGTCGTGGGCAGAGTGATCCGCGATCCGCCACAGTGAATAGAGGCCCCCGATCCGCACATCCAGTTTTTCGTTGCCGAGTTGATCTACGGCGCGACTGAAGCGATCGGTAATGATTCCCTCTCGGCTTGCGTTCAGCCCGTCCTGGCTGACACGAATCTGGCGCCACGTGGCATAAGCGCCGAACAGGATGACCGCGCCGCCGACCGCTTGCAGGAGCGTGGTGCGCACGTTATTCACCGCGTTCAGACGGTCCACCGCGGCGAGCTGGGCCCCCGCAAGGTCGTGGTCGACTACCAGCCCTGGAAGAACCAGGAGCACAACGGCCAGTACGGCGAGCACAACCAGTGCAGCCGCCGCTACGGCAACGGTGCGAGTCAGGCGCCGGCCCGAGTGGCGCGGTTCGCGGCCACGAACAGATCCCCCCATACCCATGGGAGCTTAGGGCAAGACCGAACCCGGTGAACCTATGCGGTCACAGCACAGTCCCCGCAGGCACCCTACGAACCTTCTCTGTCAAGTTCAGCGTGTTGAAGAGAAGTACGCCCTTGAGGAAGCTGTGAACGACCCGCTACCTGAACGCCGTCGTCATGCCCTGTTGCGATCCCTGCCCGCCGAAGCGCGCTGCACGACGTCTTGGACGAGGATGCGGCCCGGCTCTCCCTGCTGCGTCACGCGAACCTCAACTACGTGAGTCGCTGCAGGTTCCGCGCTTCTCTCCCCGCTGGCGGAGGCCTGCGGCTCCTGCGTAACCCGGACACCGTTGACTTGGACGACGTTGACTCCCTCCCCCTCGTGAACGAGGGGGATTCCTACGGCTCGCGCCGTGGGGGTTTCTGCTTCATCGCCGACTGCCCGCCCGGAGAACTCCGTTGAGATCTTACACCAGCTCCACAGACTGTCACCGCCAGCCCGGCGGCCAAAAGGTTCTTCGCTGCGTTCACGTCCCGGTCGTGGGTCGTTCCGCAGCCGC
>NZ_JBVJWD010000002.1:566163-580839 GCF_055602785.1 Streptomyces sp. NPDC037301 | reverse complement strand
CCCGCGCCAGTTGGCGGGACTGGGCCACCAGCCGGTCCGCGCTGTCCCAGACGTCCGCGTCCTCCTCCAGGAAGCCGCCCGCGAGGTTGCGGGTGCAGCCAAGCCCGAGCCCGCCGCTGCCACTACCAACGCCGAGGCCATGACCCCCACATGCGGTTGCAGTACCAGGCCCCCGGCCGGCGGTGCGGTGTCAATCGCCTGCCGGGCCGGCCTTCGCGGGCGCCAATGCCCGGGGCGCCGCGACCCGTTGCCTACGGGGCCGGAGCTCCGCGGGGGCGGGGTCGAGGGCCGCGGTGAGGTGGCGGCGCAGGAGCGGGCCGAGCCTGCGGTCGACCTGGCGGTTCAGGGTGGCGGCCAGCAGGAGGGAGAAGAGGAGGCCGAGGGCGATCGCGGGGAGAAGGCCGAGCGCCGGGGCGGCCTTGAGGACGCCGCGGGCGACGGGTATGCCGACGCTCTGGTGGACCAGGTAGAAGGGGTAGGTCAGGGCTCCGGCGTAGACGAAGGTCCGCCATTGGAGGTGGCGCAGCCGGCTGAGGCCGGCCACGGCGAGCAGTACGAGGAAGCCGGTGAGCACGGCGGCGCTGGCACCCCAGTTGGAAGTGGGGTGCGTGGCCACGCGGTCGTCGAGGACGGTCAGGGTGTAGCACCACGCGAAGCCGGTGAGGAGCCACAGGAGCAGGTTCGGGCCGAAGCGGTGCATCAGGTAGCAGGCGATGCCGGTCACGAAGAGTCCGGCGTACTGGCTCAGCAGGAGCTCGTCCAGGACGGTGGAGTTCAGTTCGCGGCCGATGGACGCCAGAACCAGCCAGAGGAATCCGAAGGCCACGACGCGCAGGTAGGTCAGGCCGATCAGCAGCAGAGCCCCCATGAGCAGGTAGAAGCGGGCTTCCACCCAGAGGGTCCAGGCGACGCCGGCGGTGAAGTCCACGCCCAGCGGCCCGGGGATCATCGTCAGGTTGCCGAGGGTGGTGCGCAGGTCCGTGGGCGCCCCTGACCGCTGGCCGACGAGCATCGCGACGGTACCCATGACCACGACGATCAGCACGACCGCCCAGTACAGCGGGAAGAGCCGGGCGATGCGGGAGACCGCGAACTGTGCGGGGGTTCGTCCCCAGCAGCTCATGCAGATGACGAAGCCGCTGATCAGGAAGAATGCTTCCACCCCGAGCCAGCCGTAGCCGCTGACGGCGTGGAGCAGCGGTGCCGCCTGCGGCAGGTCGTGGTTCTCGCCCCAGAAGCGGGGGGTCGGGGTGCCGACGTAGTGGTAGGCCGCCACGGCGACGGCCGCGAGGAGCCGCAGCGCGTCGATCGCGGCCAGGCGACCGCCCTTGGTGGAGGCACCCGATGGTCGCGCTTGCGTTGTCCGGGCGGGCCGGAGCAGGTTTTGGGCGGCTTCGCGGAGTGCGGACTCGGACATGGAATCTCCTGTTGCGAGGCGGCCGGTACTCAAGGCCGCCGTTGAGGGAAGGAGGAGGGCATGCCGCTCCTGGCCACCGGCGACGCCGGTGGCAGGGTGGGGACATGACGGGGTGTTCTGGGACGTCGCGGGTGGCGCTGGACCCGCGAGGTCCGGGGCACGCCGCCGGCTCGGTCGCCATGAGGCGGGCAGGAGCCGTCGGGGAGAGGTCGCTCGGGCGTCACGCGTACGGCCGTGCACACGCGGCCGTACGCCGGATCGCCGAGGGAAGCGGGAAGCCGGAAGCGGGAGTGCTATCGAGGCTGACCGGAACGGTCCGCTCTGCTCCTTGATCTCACCGGCTCGCCTGCGGTCAGGCCGGGCTGGCGGTGTCGGAGCCGTTCCCGCGGCGCATGCACAGGGCCACGGCGACGGCGCCGACGGCCGTCAGGATTTCTTCGGTGCTCACCCAGCCCGAGAAGTACAGCGTGACGAGGCACGGTGTCGCGGCGAAGGCGAGCCCGGTGGTGCTGCGGATCCCGGCGAAGGCCTGGCGGCCCGCCAGGACGAGGGCCGCGGCGAGCGGGACGCCCAGCCGCCAGGGCAGGACGGGCCCGATCCCGAGCGGGTCGATCACCACCATGGCGGCCACCAGCAGAACGGCCCACACCGTCACGGCGAACACCCCCGCCCCGCTCCGCACCCGGCGGGCCGGGCGCAGGTCGGGCGGGCAGGCGAGCGGGAGGGCGGCGATCAGGATCGGCGCGAGGAGGAAACCGACGAGCTCCCACCGCAGGTCGGGCGGCATGCGCCAGATCGGGTAGAGGAAACTGGCCGAGGAGCCCACGGTCCCGGCGACCGCGCACAGCACACCGGGGAGGTGGCGTCCGGCCAAGGCGACGACCGCGCCGATCAGGGTCAGCAGGTAGCAGCCGTTCATCAGGGTCAGGAGCGGGCCCGCGCTGCCGTCGGTCCCGGCGGTGCGCATGACGTACCAGTCGCCGGCGTCGCCGATGAGGTTGAAGGCGGCGTACGCGGCCGTCGCGGCCAGGCCGAACGGGGCGGCACTGGCGAAGAGCCGGCCGCCCGGGTACGCGGAGCCGATGCCGAGACGCAGCCGCAGGGCGTGCGAGGCGACATCGGCGGCTTCGCGGAGGCGGGCACGCGGGCCCGCCCCCTCGGTCGCCTCCCGGTAGGCCTCGGCTATCTCGCTGCCGAACGCGCGACGGAAGCCCGCCGGATACAGGCGCAGCAGTACGGGGTTCACGTGGTGGCCGCCTTGCCGATGACGCCGAGGCGCCGAGTGGCCTCGCGCGCGGTGGCCGCGATCCGTTCGGCTTCGGTGGCCAGGGCCTCGCGTCCGGGGGTGGTCAAGGTATAGGTGCGCCGCAGCCGGCTGTCCACGACCTCTTCCTTGTGGACCTCGATCAGCCCCTGCTGCAACAGGCGCTCCAGCGCGCCGTACAGCGTGCCCGTCCGCATCTTGACCCGGCCGCCCGAGATCGCCTCCACCTCGCGCGCGATCGCGTAGCCGTGGCGCGGCTCGTCCGCGAGCGCGGTGAGGAGGAGCAGAGTCGGTTCCTGCATCGCACGATCAGTCATGTGAGAACCATATGTCATTCACCGACATATGACGCCAGCGGCTCCCAGGAGTGCGGAGCGAGCGAAAAAATGGGCTCCCTCGGCGGCGAGGACGAAGAGGGCGCGCGCCTCGGCGGCGGTGAGCCCGGTGACATCGGTCCGGAATCCCGGCAGCAGCACGATGCCGCGGCGCCGCCCCCGCTCGGCATGGACCGGGACGCCGGAAACAGAGAGCGCCTCGATGTCCCGGTAGATGGTGCGTACGGAGACTTCGAGGCGCTCGGCGAGCTCGGTGGCGGGCATCAGGCCGCGGGTCTGGAGCAGCAGGAGGATCGGGAGCAGCCGGTCGGCTTTCACGTCACCGGCTTCCCCCTGCCCCTCCGCGCCCCGCCCGCCGCGCCCGTCCGGCTATGCGCGCGGCGCCCGCGCCAGTTGGCGGGACTGGGCCACCAGCCGGTCCGCGCTGTCCCAGACGTCCGCGTCCTCCTCCAGGAAGCCGCCCGCGAGGTTGCGGGTGGTGATGGAGACGCGCAGCGGGCCGGGGGCGGGGCGGCAGCGGATGTGGGTGGTGAGTTCGATGGTCGGCGTCCAGCCCTTGAGGCCCAGTTCGAACGAGGTGGGCGGCAGCGCGTCGACGGCGAGCAGCAGCGAGAGCGGGTCGGCGTCGCGGCCGTCGGCGAGGCCGAACCAGCCGCGCATCTCGCCCTTGCCGGACGGGGCGCCGACGGCCCAGCCGACCGTCGCCGGGTCGATCTTGATGTCGAGCCGCTCGGTGATGGCGGAGCCGCCGGGGATCGGGGCAGGGCCGCCGTCGGCCGGGCCGAGGCAGTGCTCCAGCGGCGGGATGGCCGGCGGCTTCGCCGATGTGCGGACCTCGTCGGACAGCGTGTCCAGGTCACCGCAGGTGCCGATGACACGGATGCGCTCGATCTCAGTGCCGTCCTGCGCGAACTGGAAGAGAGATGCCTGGCCGGTCGAGAGCGTACGGCCGGAGCGGACAACCTGGGTCCGGATCACCGCGGGGCCTGGGGCGGATGCGGTGAGGTAGTGCGCGGAGACCGAGAAGGGATCCGGGTGCGGGAGGGCCTCGCCGAGTGCGCGGCCGAGCACGGCCAGCAGATAGCCTCCGTTGACGGCCCCGAGGATCGTCCATCCAAGCGAGGAACGCCTGGACCGCAGCATCGAGTTGATCATGCGTCATGTCGGCGCGCAGCCAGCCCACTTCCGTTTCATCGCCCGCGAACAGCATGGCGGCGTCGGCCCGGTCCGCGAGGCCATAGCGGCCCAACTACGGCGATTCGCCGAGGAGGTGGCGTCGGCGCTCGCCGAGGAGCCGCAGTCCCGGGGCTGGAGCGGCGAGGATCTGCTGATGCTGGGCGGCCTCTATGTCGACCACATGGTGATCACGGCCTCGGCCCTGCTGGACGCGGGGCCGGACGGCGAACAGCAAGTGGCCGGGGTGGCCCGCCGCCGGCTGAGACTGGTCACCCTCGGCAGGCAGCATTGGCTGGACGGCACGGAAGCCTGAACTGATCGATTCCCGATGAGCCGCTTTGGTCGACGGTTTCCCTCGGGCCGCGCGCAACGGCTCGCGGGATCACACCGGGCTGCCGCCGCTGTGGTGATCACGGATGCGCGCAGCGACGCGATCAAAGGGCTTTGAAGGCCTCTTCCACGGCCTGACAGGTGGCCGTGAGATCGTCGTCCGTCACGGTGGCGGGCACGAACCAGCACGCCATTGCGTAGGCGTTGGTGTGTACACCGCGTTTGAGCAGCTCGTGCCGGAAGGTGTCGTACCGGGCGCCATCGGTCCGCAGCAGGTCCCGGTACTGTCGGGTGCGCGTACCGTCCGGGGAGAACACGACTTGAAACATTGCTCCGACGCCTTGGACTGCGCAGGGCACGCCACTGTCATGGGCCGCGCGTCGCACTGCCTCCATCACGCGGCGACCGGTCTCGTCGATGCGTTTGGTGACGGCGGGGTCGTGGAGCGCACGGAGTGTCACGAGGGCGGCAGTGGCACACAATGGTGAGGCGTTGTAGGTGCCCCCGTGTTTGACCTCTCCCCGCGCCAGCGGTTCCATCACCTCGTGTCGGCCGGCGAACGCGGCGATCGGCAGACCGCCCCCCAGCGCTTTGGAGAACACCGCCAGGTCCGGTACCACCCCGAAAAGTGCCTGGGCGCCGCCGGGGCCCGTTCGGAACCCGGTGCACACCTCGTCGAAGATCAGTACGACGCCCCGCGCGGTGCACTCCTCGCGCAGCAGGTCCAGGAAGCCCGCGTCGGGCATGGTGCAGGCGTTGTTGGCCACGATGGGTTCACATATGACGGCCGCCAGGTCGTGGTGGGCGTCGAGGACGGCTCGCAGGGCGGCGGGATCGTTCCACGGGCAGACCACCACGTCCTCCACGACACCCTGAGGGATGCCGGGCGAGTGAGGTACGGACTGCGGTGTGTCGTACGGTCCGGCTTCGGCGGCGGTCGGCCGGTTGGAGATGGCCAGGGTGTCGGACCAGCCGTGGTAATGCCCCTCGAACTTCAGAATCTTTGACCGTCCGGTGTACCCGCGCGCCGCGCGCACCGCTCCCTGCACTGCTTCGCTGCCCGAATTGGCGAACCGGACGAGATCGGCACACGGCACCATCCGGCAGATCAGCTCGGCCAGCTCGACCTCCGGCACGTTGCAGGTGCCGAACATCGTGCCGGTGCGCAGGACCTCGGTCAGGGCGTTGGTGAGCAGAGGGGAGGCGTGCCCCAGGACGGCGCTGCCGTAGGAGATGAGGTAGTCGATGTACTCATTGCCGTCGACGTCGCGGATACGGGCGCCCGACCCGCTGCTCATGTAGAGCGGGTACGGGTCCGGTCCGGTCGAGGTCAGCCGGGAGGAGGAGCTGATGCCGCCGGCGAGGGATCGCTGCGCACGCTCGAACCAGGATCGGCTGCTGTCCGTACCGCCCAGCGCCGGGAAAACGCCATTCATTGCTGCTCCTGTTTGGATGAGGACACCGTGGGACACGCTCCGAGAATCATTCGCCGGGAAGCGGGCTCACAGGGAGAGGGTGTGTACAACGTGGCTGTGAAGACGGCTGTCGTCACGGGGGCGGGGAGCGGTATCGGGCGGGCCTGCGCACTGGGGTTGCTGGCCGACGGCTGGACGGTCGTACTCACCGGCCGGCGCAAGGACCCGCTGGAGGAAACGGCCCGGCTCGCGCCCGATGTGGACCGAGGCCGCGCCGTGGCAGTCTCCGCCGACATCACCGACCCGGCAGCCGTCGATGACTTGTTCGCCGGCGTGGCGGACCGGTTCGGCCGGCTCGACCTGTTGTTCAACAACGCCGCCGACACCATGCCCTACACCCCCACCGAGGATGTGAGCACCGAGGACTGGCATCGGGTCATGGACTCCATTGCCACCGGCACCTTTCTGTGCTCTCGGGCCGCGTTTCGGTTGATGAAGCACCAGTCGCCGCGAGGCGGCCGGATCATCAACAACGGTGCCCCCTCCGCCCAGGCGCCACGGCCTGACTCGATCGCCTTCACCGCGGCCAAACACGCCGTGGCCGGCCTGACCCGTTCCCTCTCCCTCGACGGCCGCCGCTACGACATCTCCTGCGGCCAGATCGACATCGGCAACGTGACCCCGCAGGACCGACCGCAGCCCGCGGTGCGCCAGGCCGACGACTCACTGCGGGTGGAGCCGACCATGGACATGCAGCACGTCGTCGACATGGTCCGCACCATGGCGGCGCTGCCGGCCGGGGTGAATATCCAGTCCGTCCTAGTCATGCCGAGCTCCATGCCCTACATCGGCCGGGGATAGCCCCGCGACGTACGCCTCGATCCGGCGGCCGGGTACCAGCTGCCCGGCCCGCTCCCAGGCCAGCATCCGGTGCAGCCCGTCGAGGTGGATCAGCCCCGCGCGGACCGTCAGCGCCTCGTAGTCCCGCCCGGGCACCGCCCGGGTGCTGAGGAACAGCGGTCTGGGCCGGGCATGGGTCTGGCGTGCCAGCTTGAGCGCGCACAGGGGGTTGGTCCTGGCGTACGACGCCCCGGCTGCGGCCAGCCGCGATGCGGCCGCGGCCACGGTGAGACCCGTCTTCGGAATCAGCTCCACCTCGCCGTCCTCCCCCAAATGCCAGGGCAGCACCACATCGAGCACCTCGATGCCCTCCAGAAGCACCCGGTGCCAGCGACCCCGCAGAGTCAGCTGCGCGTTACGGATGTGGGTCTCGGCTTCGTCGTTCGAGTTGGACTCATCCTCTTCGTCATAGAGATGCTCCCGGCCGAAATGGCTCATGACGGCTTCGAACGTGACGACTTCAAGCACTCTCATGACGCCATACTCGTGCTCGTGCGCCCGTACTCGTCGAAGTGCCGGTCGGCGAAAAGCTCCGGCCAATGCCCCTTCCCCAGCCCCCGCTCGCGGCCCACGGCCAGCACCATGCGCCAGTACGGCTTGACCGGCGGCCACAGTGTGCCCGTCCGGCAGTAAGACGCATCGATCATGTACCGAGGGCCCCCGCCCCGCAGTGGAGCGGACGCAGCGCGCCGGGTATGGAGGAGCGCGGAGTGCAGGACCACGGTGGAGCCTTGCGGAAGCTCGTCTATAAGCACCTCACCCGGCAACTCGGCCGTCCCGAGGTGGCTCCACGCGTCCTTCTCGGCAACCTGCCGGTGCGACCCGGGCAGCACGGCCAGAGCGCCCATCGCGGGTTGGAGCCCGTGGATGTAGTGCAGGGCATGAATCATGGGGTACTCGCGGTCCCGCTGTGGGTG
Source organism: Streptomyces sp. NPDC037301 (assembly GCF_055602785.1). Lineage (NCBI taxonomy): Bacteria > Bacillati > Actinomycetota > Actinomycetes > Kitasatosporales > Streptomycetaceae > Streptomyces > Streptomyces sp. NPDC037301. The sequence continues at coordinate 573,085 of NZ_JBVJWD010000002.1, read as the reverse complement.
CTGCTCGTAGTCGTGGTGCCAGCTCTTGCCGCCGCCTCCGGGCGGACGGCGGTCACTGTGCAGGTGGTGGAAGACGAAGGACGACCCGAGCAGACTGGCATCACTGAGCAGTTCCAGCAGTGGGGCATGGGCAGCGAGTTCCCCGTGCGCGTCCATCTGTAACTCCACCACGGCCGGCGGAGCACACTCCTGCGGACATAAGGAGGCGTCGATGGACAACTGCCGCAGACCGGTAGAGACCCATTCGTCCACTTCGGGCGCCAGGCGCCCGACAAGACCGGCGGGAAGGAAACCGGGCAGCACCAGGTAACCGCTCTCGTGGAAGTTCTTCACCTGTACTTCGAGATCCGCAAAGCCGCTCACGCGATGAAACCCCCCTGTATTCACCGAGACGCCAGCAAAAGTTCGGTCAGGTGTCGGGACCTTCCTATCCCGCGCCTCCATGACGCATGCCTGGCCGGCCCACAATGGCCAGGGCCGAATGCTTTGGCCGAAACCCTCAAGAATTACCGACGGGACTCGTCGCTCTGACCGCGCTGCGGCGGCGCGGCCTCGCACGGTCGTCCCCGAGGCAGTTGCGGCTGAGCGCACTACCTGGCGGGGCCCGCGCGATGCGCCGTACGGCAGTCGGCGCCGACCCGTCCCTGCCCGCCTCGGCTGTCTTTCCCCTCCGCACCCGCCTCCCCGTACAGCGCCACGACAGCCGCTGCGTGACGGGTGAGAACGGTCCGCGCCTCCGGCGGCGAGAGCACTTCGAGGTTCGGGCCGAAGGAAAGCAGGGAACGAGCCCACTCCACCGAGTCGACGGCCAACTCGGCCCGCACCCATTCCCCTTCCCCCTCCTCGGGCCGCGGCTCCCCCGTCAGCGCGCCGCCATGCAGGCGTACGAACAGATCGAGCCGGGAACAGTGCACGCGCACCCGCAGCCGTACCCGTCCGGGCCGCTCCTCGACCTGCTTGCGCAGCGCGTCCCACAGGTCCGCGAGCTCCGCCCCGGGCCGGCGCACGACCGGTTCGTCCGTGAGGGTGGTGGCCCGCCGCACCCGGTCGGCCCTGAAGAGCCGGGGTACCCCGTCCCGGTCCGCGACCAGGTACCAGACGCCCGCCTTCACGACGAGGCCGTACGGATCGACGGTGTAGGTGCGCGGGTCACTCGCACCGCTGTGGCGGTAGCTCAGCCGCAACCGCCGGTCGGCGAAGACGGCATCGTGCAGTTCGGCCACATCGACGGCCGGCTGCGGGCCGCTCATCCAGCGCACCGGGTCGACCAGGATCCTTCTGCTGGTCAGTTCGGCGGCGGGCCTGTGCGGTTCGGGCAGGGCGGCCATCACCTTGCGCAGCGCCGACCCGAGCGCCGCGTCGAGGCCGAGTGCGGCATGGGCGCCCTCGGCGGCGAGGACGAAGAGGGCGCGCGCCTCGTCGGCGGTGAGCCCGGTGACATCCGTACGGAATCCCGGCAGCAGCGCGATGCCGCCATGCCGCCCACGCTCGGCGTAGACCGGGACGCCGGAGGCGGAGAGCGCTTCGACATCCCGGTAGATGGTGCGTACGGAGACTTCGAAGCGCTCGGCGAGCTCGGTGGCGGGCACCAGGCCGCGGGTCTGGAGCAGCAGGAGGATGGAGAGCAGCCGGTCGGATTTCACCTGACCAGCTTCCCCCGCCGCTGTCTCCGCTCCCGCCCCCGCCGGCCGTCAGGGGCGCGGTGCGCGCGCCAACTGGCGGGACTGGGCCACCAGCCGGTCCGCGCTGTCCCAGACGTCCGCGTCCTCCTCCAGGAAGCCGCCCGCGAGATTGCGGGTGGTGATGGAGACACGCAGCGGGCCGGGGGCGGGGCGGCAGCGGATGTGGGTGGTGAGCTCGATGGTCGGCGTCCAGCCCTTGAGGCCCAGCTCGAACGAGGTGGGCGGCAGTGCGTCGACGGCGAGCAGCAGCGAGAGCGGGTCGGCGTCGCGGCCGTCCGCGAGGCCGAACCAGCCGCGCATCTCGCCCTTGCCGGACGGCTGCCCTATGGCCCAGCCGATCGTCGCCGGGTCGAGCCTGATGTCGAGCCGCTCGGTGATGGCGGAGCTGCCGGGAATCGGGGCCGGGCCGTCGCTCGGGCCGAGGCAGTGCTCCAGCGGCGGGATGGCCGGCGGCTTCGCCGATGTCCGGACCTCGTCGGACAGACCGTCCAGGTCACCGTAGGTGGCGATGACCCGGATGCGCTCGACCTCGGTACCGTCCTGCGCGTACTGGAAGAGGGACGCCTGGCCGGTGGAGAGTGCGCGGCCGGTACGGACGGTCTGGGTCCGGATGACCGCGGGGCCGGGGACGGACGCGGTGAGGTAGTGCGCGGAGACGGAGAAGGGGTCCGGGTGCGGCAGGGCCTCGCCGAGTGCGCGGCCCAGCATGGCCAGCAGATAGCCGCCGTTGACGGCATGGAAGATCGTCCATCCGGCGGAGAGCTCGGCGTCGTAGACGCCCTCTTCGCGAAGGGTGACGGCGGTGTCGCGGTCGAACTCGCTGTTCCCGATGGTTACCTGCGCGGCCTGAGCCGTCTGCGCTGCTGCCTGTGCCATGCGATGCACCGTACACCGATCGTATTACTAAGCGGTAGCTTTTAAATGCCCGGAAGATGTCGGCGCACGCTGCGCAGCCCCTTCTCGGCTCACCTCGCGAAGCCCCCCTCAGCGCCCCTCGCGTACCAGGTCGCGCGGCCCCGTGCCGTGGTACCCGGGGAGCAGCGGCCTCGGCAGTGGGACCTTGATCCGCGCCCCGCCCTCATACTCCTCCCGTGCGTGGGCAGGGCGAAGTCGCGTCAGGTGGCCGCGGGGCCCTCCTCGGCCGTCGCCGATCGCCGGTTGTAGGCGCGTGGGGCCCGCCAGTGGTAGCGCATAGCCAGCAGCCGCAGTACGAAGGCCATGATGACCGCGGTGCCGCTGGTGAACGCGTTGAGCGTGTCGAAGCGGATGCACAGCACGATCATGGTGGCGCCGACCATCGCGGGTACCGCGTACAGGTCCCGGTCCCAGCGCAGCAGCGAAGGCACCTCGTTGGCCAGTACGTCACGCAGCACACCGCCGCCGACCGCGGTGGCCAGCCCCAGGGCCGCCGACGCGGTGAGGCCGAGGCCGTAGCCGTACGCCTTGACCGTGCCCGTGACGCAGAACAGCCCGAGGCCGGCCGCGTCGAAGACATTGACGCCCACCTGGATCCGCTCGACGTGCGGATGCAGGAAGAACACCAGGCCGGCGGCGAGGAGCGGGGTGATGAAGTAGCCGAGATCCGTGAACGCCGCGGGCGGGACCGCCCCGATGACGATGTCACGGAACAGCCCCCCGCCCAGCGCGGTCACCTCGGCGAGTACCGCGATGCCGAAGACATCGAAGTTCTTGCGTACGGCGAGCAGAGCGCCGGAGATCGCGAAGACGAAGATTCCGACGATGTCGAGCGCATGCTGGACGGAGGGCGTGAACAGTTCGTTGAGCACCGGGCAATTGTGCCGGTACTACTCCTTCGGGCTGTCCTCCGGTGTATCGGACGATGTGGCGCCGTCATCCGCGGCGGTCTCGTCGGCCTCCGGCTTCTGCACCTTGACGATCTCGATCGCCTCGCGCGCCGCCGCCGTCACCGTCTCGCCGGGCGCCTGGTCGGGCGCGTTCTCCGGGTGATGGCAGGCCACCTGGTGCCCGGTCTTCAGCGCGACCAGCGGCGGTTCCTGCGTCTTGCAGATCTCCGTCGCCTTCCAGCACCGGGTGTGGAAGCGGCAGCCGCTGGGCGGCGAGATCGGCGACGGCACGTCGCCCTTCAGCAGGATGCGGTCGCTCTTGGCCGAGCGGCGCTTCGGGTCCGGGATCGGGACCGCCGAGAGCAGCGCCTTGGTGTACGGGTGCATCGGCGCCTTGTAGAGCGACTCGCGGTCCGCCAGCTCCACGATCTTGCCGAGGTACATCACCGCGATCCGGTCCGACACGTGCCGTACGACCGAGAGGTCATGGGCGATGATCACGTACGTCAGGCCGAGCTCGGTCTGGAGGTCGTCGAGCAGGTTCACGACCTGCGCCTGGATCGAGACGTCCAGCGCCGACACCGGCTCGTCCGCCACGACCAGCTTGGGGTTGAGCGCGAGCGCGCGGGCGATCCCGATGCGCTGGCGCTGACCGCCGGAGAACTCGTGCGGGTAGCGGTTGTAGTGCTCGGGGTTGAGGCCCACGACCTCCAGCAGCCGCTGCACCTCCTTCCTGACGCCGCCCTCGGGCGTGACGCCCTGCAGCTTGAAGGGGGCACCCACGATCGTGCCGATCGTGTGCCGGGGGTTCAGCGAGGAGTACGGGTCCTGGAAGATCATCTGCATGTCGCGGCGCATCGGGCGCATTGCGCCGACGCCGAGGTGCGTGATGTCCCTCCCCTCGAACTCGATGTTCCCCGCGGTGGGTTCGAGCAGCCGGGTGATCAGCCGGCCCATCGTCGACTTTCCGCAGCCGGACTCCCCGACGACGCCCAGGGTCTCGCCCGAGCGCACCTCGAAGTCGATCCCGTCGACGGCCTTCACGGCACCGGCACTGCGCTGCAGCATCCCCTTCTTGAGGGGGAAGTGCTTCTGCAGCCCGGTCACCTTGAGCAGCACCTCACGGGAAGCTGCGTCCTTGACCGCCGCGCCGCTCCCGGCGGACCTCTGCGCCGGAACGTCCACGCCCTTGTCCTCGCTCGTCACGGCCTTGTCCTCGCTCACAGCTTGGGCGCAATCTCTTCGGTCCAGATACGCTCCCGCTGCTCCTGCGACATGTGGCAGGCCGCCCAGTGCCGGCTGCCGACCTCCTGCAGCTCGGGCCGTACGGTGCGGGTCACGTCGTCCTTGGGCACATCCGCGTACGGGCAGCGCGGGTTGAAGGCGCAGCCCGACGGGATGTTGATGAGCGACGGCGGGGAACCCTTGACCGGGATGAGCCGGTCGGTCTGGTCGCGGTCGAGGCGCGGCATCGAGCCCAGCAGACCCCAGGTGTAGGGGTGCCGGGGCTCGTAGAACACCTTCTCGGCCGGCCCGCGCTCGACGCAGCGCCCGCCGTACATCACCAGGAGGTCGTCGGCGAGCTCGGCCACGACGCCCAGGTCGTGGGTGATGATGATGACCGCGGAGCCGAACTCCTTCTGCAGGTCCCGGATCAGGTCCAGGATCTGCGCCTGGACGGTCACGTCCAGCGCGGTCGTCGGCTCGTCGGCGATCAGCAGCTCGGGGTTGTTGACCAGCGACATGGCGATCATCGCGCGCTGGCGCATCCCGCCGGAGAACTCGTGCGGGTAGCTGTCGACGCGCTTGTCGGGCTGCGGGATGCCGACCCGGTCGAGCATCTCGATCGCGCGCCTGCGGGCGGTCTTCTTGTCCACGTCGTGATGGACCCGGTACGCCTCCACGATCTGCTTGCCGATCGTGTAGTACGGGTGCAGCGCGGACAGCGGGTCCTGGAAGATCATGGCCATGTCGCGGCCGCGCAGCTTGCGCACCTCGTCCGGGTCCGCGGACAGCAGTTCCTTGCCGTCCAGCCAGATCTCCCCGGAGACCTGTGCCTTGCGCTTTCCGTACTGGCCCGTGGTGTGCAGGCCCATGATGCCCAGCGAGGTGACGGACTTGCCGGAGCCGGACTCGCCGACGATGCCGAGGGTCTTGCCCTTCTCCAGCTGGAAGTTGAGCCCGTCGACGGACTTGACCAGACCGTCGTCGGTCGGGAAGTGCACCTTGAGGTCGCGCACTTCGAGGAAGGCGGTGGGAGCGGGCGAGCCGGCCGGGGCAGGTTCGCCCAGCGCGGCACCGCTCTTGTGCAGTTCGGTCATCCCAGCCTCACTCGCGGGTCGATGACGGCGTACAGAATGTCGACGACGAGGTTGGCGACGGCGATCGCGAGGGCCGCGAACAGTGTGACGCCGAGGATCACGGGCAGGTCCTTGTTGCTGATGGCCTGGACCGCCGCGAGCCCGAGCCCCGGCAGGTTGAACGTGGACTCGGTGAGGACGGCGCCACCGAGGAGCACGCCGATGTCGAGGCCGAAGACGGTGAGGATCGGCGTCATCGCGGAACGCAGGGCGTGCCGGGTGATGACGGCGCCCTCGCCCAGACCCTTGGCACGGGCGGTGCGGATGTAGTCCTCGCCGAGCACTTCGAGCATGGTGGCTCTGGTGAGCCGGGCATACATCGCGGCGTTCAGGAAGGCGAGCACGATCCACGGCAGGATCAGTGTCTGGAACCAGGTGCCGATGCTGTCGTCCGTGGAGAGATTGTCGGCGATGTGCACCCAGCCGAGGTTGTGCACGAACAGGCCCATCGCGACCATGCCGGTGAAGAAGATCGGCAGGGACACGCCGCCGAGGGCGGTGGTCATCGCGGCACGGTCCCAGATACTGCCGCGCTTCAGCGCGGACACGACACCGGTGGCGACGCCGCCGAGGAGCCACAGGACGCAGGCACCGGCGGCGAGCGCACCGGTGACGGGCAGGGCGTCCTTGAGGGTGGTCCAGACCGGCACCTCCGTGCGGAAGGAGTAGCCGAAGCAGGGTGCGGCGCAGTGGGTGACGTCGTCACCGTTCGCGTAGTCGCGCCCCATCGGGATGCCCTTGACGAAGTCCCAGAACTGGACAAGAAGGGGGTCGTCGAGACCCAGTTTGATCCGGATGCCCGCGAGCTGCTCGGCACCCGTGGCCTTGCCGGCGAAGAGGACGGCGACGTCCTGACCCGCCCACTTGGGCAGCATGAAGAAGATGGTGAAGGTCGCGAGCAGTACGACGAGCACCATGATGACTACGGCGAACAGGCGCCGGATGAGATAAGCAAGCACTGTGCGCGGCCCGGGGGGGGGGGGGGGGGGGGGGGGGGGGGGGGGGGGGGGGGGGGGGGGGGGGGAGGGGCAGAGGTCCCGTCTTCTTGTGTGGGTTTGGGGTTGGGTGGTGGAGG
>NZ_JBVJWD010000002.1:481531-566153 GCF_055602785.1 Streptomyces sp. NPDC037301 | reverse complement strand
GGAACAACGAGAAGCAACCGCCTCCGCCCCACCGCCCCCACCCCACCGCCACCACCCCCCCCCCCCCCCCCCCCCCCCCCCCCCCCCCCCCCCCCCCCCCCCCCCCCCCCCCCCCCCCCCCCCCCCCCCACGGCCATCACCTGCCCTTCGGACTGGCGGGTTTCGGCGGCGGTGGGGCAGTCAACCGGGTTGACTGCAAATGCTGTTGACTACAGCGACTACTTGACGACGCCGAGCGAGACGTAGTCGTAACGGCCGTTGTAGGCGTCGGACATGTAGGCGTTCGTCAGTCGGTCGCCGCGCCAGGTGATGTTCTTCTCGTAGATGAAGGGCATCCAGTCGGCCTGGTCCAGGATCCGCTTGTCGAGGTTCTTGTAGATCTCGCCGGCCTTGACCGGGTCGGTCTCCGCGATCGCGTCGTCGAAGAGCTTGTCGATCTGCGGGTCCTTGAGCTGCGACTCGTTGTAGTTACCGGTCTCCGACAGGAACCGGCTGTCCCACAGCGGCTGCCCGAAGCCCTGGCCGGACGGGAAGTCCGGGCCCCAGCCGCTCATCGTCATGCCGTAGCCGCGCTTCTTCACGACGGACGGCGAGCCGGTGATGCTGGACGACTCGGCGCCGTCGATCGGGTCGACCTCGACCTTGATGCCGACCTTGCCGAGCTGCTCCTGGAGCGCCTCGGCGGTGTCGACCTCGCCCGGGTTGTTGTTACGGGCGCTGAGCTTGGTGGTGAAGCCGCTCGGCTGGCCGCATGCCTTCAGCTCCTCCTTGGCCTTGGCGGCGTCCGGCTTGCCCTTGCGGGCGAGGACACCGTACGGGTCGTAGTCGCTGTGGCCCTTGATGGAGGCCGGCAGGGTGCTGTTGGCGATCGCGCCACCGGCGATCTCGCCACCGCGGGTCTGCTGCAGGGCCGCGAAGTCCGTGGCGTAGAAGACGGCCTTGCGGCAGTGGACGTCGTCCAGCGGCTTCGCCGTGTGGACGAGCGCGACGTAGCGGACGAAGGACGTCTGCATGTTGTCGACGCTGTCCTTGTGGTCCTGGACGGCGGTCACACGGCCGGACTGGGTCATGCCGGTGCCGTTGAGGTCGACGTCGTAGTCGCCCTCCATCAGCTTCTTGTCGTTCTCCTCCAGGTTGGCGGAGATCGTCACCGTGACCTTGTCCGGCAGCGCGGCACGGACCGGGTCCGAGGACTTGTCCCACTTGTCGTTGCGGACGAGCACGATGCTCTTGCCCGGCTTGTACGACTCGAACTTGTACGGGCCCGAGGAGAACGGCCGCTGGGTGTACTTCGCCTTGGTGTCCTGCGACGCCTTCACGGGCGAGCCGGACGGCATGGCGAGGAACTGCTCGAAGTCACCGTTGGGCTTGGGCAGCTTGAAGATGATGGTGCTGTCGTCGGGCGTCTCGATCGCCTTCAGACCGAGCTTGTCCGCGGACGTGTCCTTGTACGGGCCCTTGTACTCGTGCTTGGGGTCCAGCGTCTGCATCAGGTACTGCGGGCCACCGGTGATGGTGTCCGTCGCCCAGATGCGCTCGATGCCGTACTTGACGTCCTTGGAGGTCAGCTTGGAGCCGTCCTCCCAGGTGATGCCGGGACGCAGCTTGTACGTGTACGTCTTGCCGCCGTCCGAGATCACACCGGGGCCGGTGGCGAGGTCGCCGACCAGCTTGGTGGAGGCGGCGCCGGGCTTGGTGTCGTACGTGACCAGCTGGCGGGTGTAGAAGCGCATGAAGTCCCAGGCCATGCCGTAGTAGGCACGCTGGGGGTCGGCGGAGTCGAGGTCCTGCTTGCCGACCATCTTCAGCGTTCCACCCTTTTTGGTGGACGCGTTGGCGACCTTGTTGAACGCCGCGTTGAAGCCGGCGCCCTTCGCCTTGCCGCCGCCGCTGTCGCCGTCGTCGCCGCCGCCGCACGCCGTGGTGGTCATCAGCGCCGCGACCACGAGGGCCGCACCAGCGGTGAGCCGTCGTTTCGAGGTAACTGTGGACATTTTCTCGTAACCTCCGAGATCGCGGTCCCAGGCCGTTGCTTGCCGGAGAACCATGGGAAGAGCCACCTGACAGTGCGGCAGGGGCAAGTCGTGGGCTATCGGGTCCCCTTGGGATCCAGGGCGTCGCGCAGCCCGTCCCCGAAGAGGTTGAAGGCCAGTACGGTGATGAAGATCGTCACGCCGGGGAAGACCATGAACATCGGGTCGTGCTCGTACGTCTCGAGGGCGTCCCGCAGCATTCCGCCCCAGGAGGCCGTGGGCGGCCGCACACCGGCGCCGAGGAAGCTGAGGGCCGCTTCGGTCAGGATGTTGGTGGGGATCATGAGCGTCGCGTAGACGGTGATCGGCGCCACCAGGTTCGGCAGCAGCTCGCGGAAGAGGATGTGCGCCCGCCCGCCGCCGAGACTGCGCGCCGCTTCCACGTATTCGCGTTCACGCAGCGAAAGTGTCTGGCCGCGAACGATGCGTCCCACGTACGGCCAGCCGAAGAAGCCGATGACGGCGACGAGTACGGCGATGCGCACCCCGCTGCCGGTGAGGCCGAGCAGGTCGTCGGGGAGGACCGAGACGAGGGAGATGATGAAGAGGAGCTGCGGGAAGGACAGCAGCACGTCCATCACCCGGCTGATCACCGCGTCCACCCAGCCGCCGAAGTAGCCGGCGATGATCCCGAAGAGCGTGCCGAGCGCCACGGCGACCAGGGCCGCCAGGAACGCCACGAGCAGCGAGATCCTGGCGCCGTAGACGATCCGGCTGAAGATGTCGCGCCCCTTGTTGGGCTCGATGCCGAAGAGGAAGTCGCCGCTCACGCCGCCGAGGGATCCCGTGGGGAGATTGGTCAGCGGATCGAGCTTGTCCTGGTGGAAATCGTTCGGCGGGTGTCCCAGCAGGCCCACGATCAGGGGCGCGAAGACGGCCACCACGATCAGGACGAGGACAACGATGCCACCCGTCAAAGCGACCTTGTCCTGCTTGAGGCGGTGCCAGGCAATCTGCTTGAGGGAGCGCCCCTCGACCTTCTTCACCCCGGAGTCGGCTGCGGGACCGCCGGTCGCGATCGGGCCCGCTTCCGTGGTCGGCTCGTGCAGTGGTGCCGTCATCGTGGCAAGGACCCCTCTCAACCGGCGGTGGCCGGGCCGAACTGGCCGCTGTGGCGGCTCGATCAGTCAGTCGTACACAGAGGCGGCAGACGCCCTTGCTGCGGGAGTCTTCATTGCCGTCGCGCGAGGTAGCCATACCGTCAGGCGAATGGATGCGTAACCGTGATGCGGTCAGGGGTGTTCCGTTATCCGGACGCATGTGAACGCCCCTCGAACACAGGTCAGTTGAGGTGGAAGGGGGCACGCGCGTAGATTCGCGTCGCTTTCATCATCAGACACCCCAGCACGGAAATCTCGGACATGGGGGAATTCCGGCCCGCTGGGCAGGAGTCCGGGCGACATACCGGTTCACCCAGGCATGGACGGGAGCGGGCGGCCACATTCCGGAAGTCGGGTGCGTACAACGACATTTCGGGTGCCGGGGGAGATGCAACTCCGCCGCCGGCAGGATCAGTACGCGCCCTGCGGCGGCGGATAGCCGTAGCCCGTCACCGGGGCCGCCGGTGCGTGGGCCTCACGGTCGTAGAACGGACGGGAGTTGGCACGCAGCCACATCGCGACCGGGTCGTACTCGTCGGACATCGCGACGGTGGAGACGGGCAGCCCTTCCGGGACCGCGCCGATCGACTGCTGCATCATCGCGCGCACCGCGTCGACCGAGGTCTGGCTCGTGTCGTAGAGGTCGAGGCCGATGGCGAGATACGGGACGCCGAGCGCGGGCTGCACCCAGGCGCGGCGCAGCGAGCGGATCGCGGGGGTGTGATGGGCGTTCTGCGAGAGCAGGGCGTAGAACTGCGGGATCTCGATGGCCGGCTCGGTGAGCCGGAGCGGGCCCGCGGGCATCCGGTCGAGGCCGGTGGCGATCCGGCGCAGATCCAGCCAGGGGATGCCTACGCCGCCACCCGGGGCGTGCGGGTTGAGCCAGATGCCCCAGCGGTCGGGGAAGAGGGCGCGGGCGATGTCACGGCCGCCGACCAGTTCATGGGCCCGGTTCCAGCCGCTGGCCGAGAGCTCCTGGGCGGAGGTCACACAGGGCGCGTAGCCGAGGCCGTCGAGCTCCATGTTCCCGTACTGGGCGTCGGGCGAGCCCGCCCGGCCGTGCCAGAGGAGCATCCAGATCCGGCCGTTCGCGAGGGCCTGCAGCAGTGCCTCGTACGCGTCGTAGCGCCCGGGCGTCACTTGGCGCAGCATGTGCTCGACCTGCCCGGCCGCCGCGGTGCCTGACGCACTCACCTGGTCCCGCCCCTCTTCGATCCACTGTGTCGGCCCGCCGCTCCCGGGGCACACGGGTGCGGCATGGTGCCGTGGCACCAGCCATCAAACCAGCTTATGCGCCGGTCCTGACACCGACTTGACGCCTTGGGTCGACGCGGTGATCCGCTCCGAAGGCGTCCGCGGGCGCCGCGCCGGCCGCTAGTGGCCCGCGCGCCGGTAGAACGGCCGGACCTTCTCCCGCATCCACTCGCCGACCGGGTCCTGCGCCACATCGAGCAGGACCAGATTGACCGGCCAGGGCACCTCGACCCGGCCGAGCGCACGGCCGAGGGCGTCCGCCGGGGCGTTACGCCCGGCGCCCTCCCAGGTGGAGAACTCGACGCCGATGAAGAGGACGGGCTCACCGCCCTCGATGCTGGCCAGCGCCCGGCGGGCGGTGAGCACGACACCGCTCTCCTCGAATTCGCCGGCCGCCGCGGAGAGGAAGTCGACGGGCTCCTCCTGCCAGGCCGGCTCGTACAGCCGGACCCTGCCTCCGCTGGCCGGCCCGTCCAGCGGGGTGCGTCCGGCGCGACAGAGCTCGGCCACGGCGGGCGGCGGCAGCGGCATCCCGACGACGCCGCCCGGGTTCACGGCGATGCCGAGCTGCGGGGGCAGGCCGCGGGCGAACTCGCGGGCGGGCGCGACGGTGAAGGACATATGGGTACCGACGCAGCTGAGGAACTGCTGTTCGGAGCTGAACACGGGAACGTACGGAGCGCCCTCGATCTCCAGCGTGGGCAGGTCCAGGTCGGGGGAGTCGGGTCCGCCGCCGCCCGGCAGGGGCACCCAGACGCGGCTGCGCCCGAGCACCTCGACGAGCCGTCCGCCCGCCTCCGGGCTGCCCACCGAGGCCATCAGAACTTCTTCGAGCTCATTGGCCGGCCATCCGCTCTGCGGATGGGACTGGACCTGTGCCGGAATGTCCACTGCTTCCCCTTCTTGCCCGAGCCTTCCGGCAGAAGATTAACGTCCGGCCGCCTGGGCCCTCCGACCCCTCGCCCCCCAAGCCCTATGCGTCCGCGAACACGATCCGGCCCAGCTTCCCCGCCGCTTCCCGGTCCAGCAGCACCGCTGAAACGCACCCGGGCGGCAGCAGGCCGGTCTCGGTGTTCCGCAGCAACCTCCCCACCGCCCTGCGGTGCCGGGCGAACGCATATCCGGAGACCCCGCGTCCGCGCTCCCGCTGGCCCTCCCTCGCCGTCTGCGGTGTGACGTCGAGCAGGACGAGGTGGAGGACGCGGCCCCGGCGCCGCGCGTCACGGGCCAGCCAGCCGCGTACCCACGCCTGGGTTCCGCAGTCGTGGACGACGACGGACTCACCGGAGCGCAACGCCCGCCACAGTCCCCAGTAGTGGGCGACGCGAACAAGGGGGCGGTAGAGGGCGTACGGGATTAAACGGGGCATCAGCCCCGCCCAGCGGTCCCGGGTGTCCTGGGAGTCGATGGCACGGGCCGTTGTGACCGCCCGCCGGATGAGCGTCGATTTGCCGCTGCCGGGCAGCCCGGAGACCACCACCACGTCGCCCGCCGCGAAGTGCAGGCTGCGCGGGCTGCGCCCGGCCCGCTCCCGCAGATCCCTCACGACGGGCGCGTGCGTGCCGAGCGTCTCCGTGGCCGGAGCCCCTGGCTGTGCGGGCATCGCGCCATGCGCGACCCCCGCGGTCGTCGCGTACCGCTGCAACGTCATCGCCCTCCCCCTGTCGGGTCACCCCACGTATGCTCATGAAGTGTAAAGAAAAGGTAATGCGGCACAACCGTCCACGCCGCTGATTTCCCATGCGGGACCGGGGCCCCACTCCAGTGCGATGCATGCGATGATGGCCCGGCCAACTGCATAAAGGCCGCTTGAATCCGCGCGGGAGAGTTCCGGTCACTGCATGTGCCGGGCGCCGAAGGAGCAAGTTCCTCCCTTGAATCTCTCAGGCCCCGTACCGCGTGGATGAGGCAGATCTGAAAAGCGGGCCGCTCTGCGGCTCCACCCAAGGTGCAAGCCGAACCCTTCAGGGGCTCTCGGCGAACCTCTCAGGTTCCGATGACAGATGGGGAGGGATTGTCCTCGTCGTCATGCCCTGGGAGCCATATCCATGAGCACCGCCCCCCGTCTCACCGCCCTCGATGCCCTGCACCGTTCGCTGGGCGCGACCATGACCGACTTCGCGGGCTGGGACATGCCCCTGCGGTACGCCAGCGAGCGCGACGAGCACAACGCGGTGCGCACCAGGGCCGGCCTCTTCGACCTGTCGCACATGGGCGAGATCACCGTCACCGGCCCCGCGGCCGCGGCCTTCCTGAACTTCGCGCTGGTCGGCAACATCGGCACCGTAGCCGTGGGCCGCGCCCGCTACACGATGATCTGCGCCGAGGACGGCGGGATCCTGGACGACCTCATCGTCTACCGCCTGGGCGACACCGAATACATGGTCGTCGCCAACGCCGGGAACGCCCAGATCGTGCTGGACGCGCTGACCGCGCGGGCCGACGGCTTCGACGCCGAGGTGCGCGACGACCGCGACGCGTACGCGCTGCTCGCCGTCCAGGGCCCCGAGTCCCCCGCCATCCTGGCCTCCGTCACCGATGCCGACCTGGACGGTCTGAAGTACTACGCCGGTCTGCCCGGCACGGTCGCCGGTGTCCCCGCCCTGATCGCCCGTACCGGCTACACCGGCGAGGACGGCTTCGAGCTGTTCGTCGCCCCCGAGCACGCCGAACGCCTGTGGAAGGCCCTCACCGAGGCGGGCGCCTCCCGCGGCCTGATCCCGTGCGGGCTCTCCTGCCGCGACACGCTGCGCCTGGAGGCCGGCATGCCGCTCTACGGACACGAGCTGACCACCGAGCTGACCCCCTTCGACGCCGGCCTAGGCCGGGTCGTGAAGTTCGAGAAGGAGGGCGACTTCGTAGGCCGCAAGGCCCTCCAGGCCGCCGCCGAGCGTGCCGAGACCGCTCCGCCCCGCAAGCTGGTCGGGCTGATCGCCGAGGGCCGCCGGGTGCCGCGCGCCGGCTACCCCGTCGTCGCCGTGGGCGGGACCGGGCGCCAGGTCGTCGGCGAGGTCACCTCGGGCGCCCCGTCGCCCACCCTGGGCAAGCCGATCGCCATCGCGTACGTGGACGCCGCGCACGCCACGCCCGGTACCGCGGGCGTCGGAGTGGACATCCGGGGCAGCCACGAGCCGTACGAGGTCGTGGCGCTGCCGTTCTACAAGCGCCAGAAGTGACGTCCGCGCACCTCAGAAGTGACGCAGTCGCGTCTCACACCGTAAGACCACCGTTCATCAGCACTCCCCCGCGTACAGGAGAATTCAGGTCATGAGCAACCCCCAGCAGCTGCGTTACAGCAAGGAGCACGAGTGGCTGTCGGCCGTCGAGGACGGTGTGGCCACGATCGGTATCACCGAGTTCGCCGCCAACGCGCTCGGCGATGTCGTCTACGCCCAGCTCCCCGAGGTCGGTGACACGGTGACCGCGGGCGAGACCTGCGGTGAGCTGGAGTCGACCAAGTCGGTGAGCGACCTGTACTCGCCGGTGACCGGTGAGGTCACCGCCGCGAACCAGGACGTCGTGGACGACCCGTCGCTGGTGAACTCCGCTCCCTTCGAGGGCGGCTGGCTGTTCAAGGTACGTATGGCGGAGGAGCCGAAGGACCTGCTCTCCGCCGACGAGTACACCGAGTTCTCCGGCAACTGAGACCCAAAGGGACCACCTGATGTCGCTTCTCAACTCCTCCCTCCACGAGCTGGACCCGGACGTCGCCGCCGCTGTCGACGCCGAGCTCCACCGTCAGCAGTCCACCCTCGAAATGATCGCCTCGGAGAACTTCGCTCCGGTCGCGGTCATGGAGGCCCAGGGCTCCGTCCTCACCAACAAGTACGCCGAGGGCTACCCCGGCCGCCGCTACTACGGCGGCTGTGAGCACGTCGACGTCGTCGAGCAGATCGCCATCGACCGCATCAAGGCGCTGTTCGGCGCCGAGGCCGCGAACGTCCAGCCGCACTCCGGTGCGCAGGCCAACGCCGCCGCGATGTTCGCGCTGCTGAAGCCGGGCGACACGATCATGGGCCTGAGCCTGGCCCACGGCGGCCACCTGACCCACGGCATGAAGATCAACTTCTCCGGCAAGCTCTACAACGTGGTCCCCTACCACGTCGACGAGACCGGCGTCGTGGACATGGCCGAGGTCGAGCGTCTGGCCAAGGAGTCCAAGCCGAAGCTGATCGTCGCCGGCTGGTCCGCGTACCCCCGTCAGCTGGACTTCGCCGCCTTCCGCCGCATCGCGGACGAGGTCGGCGCTTACCTGATGGTCGACATGGCGCACTTCGCCGGCCTGGTGGCCGCGGGTCTGCACCCCAACCCGGTGCCGCACGCCCATGTCGTCACGACCACCACGCACAAGACCCTCGGCGGTCCGCGCGGTGGCGTCATCCTGTCGACGCAGGAGCTCGCCAAGAAGATCAACTCCGCGGTCTTCCCGGGCCAGCAGGGTGGTCCGCTGGAGCACGTGATCGCGGCCAAGGCGGTCTCGTTCAAGGTCGCGGCGACCGAGGAGTTCAAGGAGCGCCAGCAGCGCACCCTGGACGGCGCCCGCATCCTCGCCGAACGCCTGGTCCAGCCGGACGTCACCGAGGTCGGTGTCTCCGTGCTGTCCGGCGGTACGGACGTCCACCTGGTCCTCGTCGACCTGCGCAACTCCGAGCTGGACGGCCAGCAGGCCGAGGACCGGCTGCACGAGCTGGGCATCACGGTCAACCGGAACGCCATCCCGAACGACCCGCGGCCGCCGATGGTCACCTCGGGTCTGCGGATCGGTACGCCGGCCCTGGCCACCCGTGGTTTCCAGACCGAGGACTTCACCGAGGTCGCGGAGATCATCGCGTCGGCGCTCAAGCCGTCCTACGACGCGGACAACCTGAAGGCCCGCGTTGTCGCGCTGGCCGAGAAGTTCCCGCTGTATCCCGGCCTGAAGTAGTCCGGGTCACAGGTTGTCCTGAAGTAATCCGGGACACAGTTCGTCACCTTTGGGGCGGGGCACCGCGCACACTGGACAGTGGGCGCGGTGCCCCATCCCTTGTCCCCGCTGCTCTTCGGGCCGACCGGCCCGTACCGCATCACCCGGCAGACAACGGCGTCTACCAACCCTTAGGAGTCACCCCGTGGCCATCTCGGTCTTCGACCTGTTCTCGATCGGCATCGGCCCGTCCAGCTCCCATACGGTCGGCCCGATGCGCGCCGCCCATATGTTCGCGCGCCGGCTGAAGAACGAGGGCCTCATCGCCCACACCGCCTCGATACGCGCCGAGCTGTACGGCTCGCTCGGGGCGACGGGTCACGGCCACGGCACCCCCAAGGCCGTCCTGCTCGGTCTGGAGGGCGAGTCGCCCCGTACCGTCGACGTGGAGTCCGCCGACGACCGGGTGGCCGCGATCCGCACCTCCGGGCGGCTCAACCTCCTCGGCATGCACGAGATCGACTTCGACGCCGACGAGCAGCTGATCCTGCACCGCCGCAAGGCACTGCCGTACCACGCCAACGGCATGACGATCTTCGCGTACGACCGCGAGGGCGCCCCGCTCCTGGAGAAGACGTACTACTCCGTCGGCGGCGGCTTCGTCGTGGACGAGGACGCGGTCGGCGAGGACCGGATCGTTCTCGACGACACCGTGCTCAAGCACCCCTTCCGCACCGGCGACGAACTGCTGCGGCTCGCGAAGGACACCGGACTGTCGATCTCCTCGCTGATGCTGGAGAACGAGCGCGCCTGGCGCACCGAGGACGAGATCCGCTCCGGTCTGCTGGACATCTGGCGCGTCATGCAGGCGTGCATCTCGCGCGGCATGTCCCGCGAGGGCATCCTGCCCGGCGGCCTGAAGGTCCGCCGCCGCGCCGCGAACACCGCACGCCAGCTGCGCGCCGAGGGCGACCCGCAGGCCCACGCGATGGAGTGGATCACCCTCTACGCGATGGCGGTCAACGAGGAGAACGCCGCGGGTGGCCGCGTCGTCACCGCCCCGACCAACGGCGCAGCCGGCATCATCCCGGCCGTGCTGCACTACTACATGAACTTCGCCGCGGGCGGCGCTACCGAGGCCGAGAAGGAGGACAGCGTCGTCCGCTTCCTCCTCGCCGCCGGAGCCATCGGCATGCTCTTCAAGGAGAACGCCTCCATCTCCGGCGCCGAGGTCGGCTGCCAGGGCGAGGTCGGCTCCGCCTGCTCCATGGCCGCGGGCGCCCTCGCAGAGGTCCTCGGCGGCACCCCCGAGCAGGTCGAGAACGCCGCCGAGATCGGCATGGAACACAACCTCGGCCTGACCTGCGACCCGGTCGGCGGTCTCGTCCAGATCCCGTGCATCGAGCGCAACGGCATGGCCGCGGTCAAAGCCGTCACGGCGGCGAAGATGGCGCTGCGCGGCGACGGCAGCCACAAGGTCTCCCTCGACAAGGTCATCAAGACCATGAAGGAGACGGGCGCGGACATGAGCGTGAAGTACAAGGAGACGGCGCGGGGCGGGCTCGCGGTGAACATCATCGAGTGCTGACCCCGGCGAAGTGGCCGCTACCGGGCAGTGGCGACGCCGCCGCGCCGCCTCGAAGTCCCGGGCTGGGCGGCGCCACGGCTACGGGGTGAGCGACATGCGATCCAGCGACATCAGGGTGCTCGCGAGTACGTGCACCCCCTGCTCGATGTCGGTGATCGCGGTGAACTCCTCGGGGCAGTGGCTGCGCCCGTTCGCCGAGGGGACGAAGATCATGCCCATCGGCGCCAGCCGGGCCAGGTGCGCGGCATCGTGCCCCGCACCGGAGGGCACCGCCCGCCAGGAGAGGCCGAGTGCGTCCGCGGACCGGCCGATCACGTCCTGCACCGGCTCCGCGGTGGGTACCGGGTCCTGATCGGTGAGGTGGTCGACATCCACCTGCACGCCGCGGCGCCGGGCCTCCGCCACCACCTCATCGACGATCTGCTTGCGCGCACCGCGAAGCCAGGAGCCATCCACGCTGCGCAGTTCCGCCCACAGCCGGGCCTGATCGGTGATCACCCCCATCGAGCCGGGGCTCGACTCGATACAGCCCGGGGTTGCCACGCCGTGCACCGGCGCCCCGCAACCGACCCGCTCGACAGTGAGCACGGCCGCAGCCGCGGAGACCAGCGCATCGTGCCGTTCGTCCATCGCGGTGGTACCCGCATGTCCGGACTGGCCGGCGAAGCGCAGCAGCAGCCGGTCGATCCCGGCTATCGCGGTCACCACGCCGACGCTCGTGCCGGATCGTTCCAGCAGCGGCCCCTGCTCGATGTGCAACTCGACGTAGGCGTGCACATCAGCCGGGCGCCAGGCCTGCCGCAGCATCCGCTGTGGATCCAGTCCGAAACCGGTGACAGCGTCCCCCAGCCGGGTTCCGGCTCCATCGACGCGGTCGAGGTGCCCGGCCCGCAGCACCCCGGTGACAGCCCGGGAACCGATGCAGGAGATACCGAAGTCATTGGCTTCCTCGCCGAGGAAGTCCACGACCGTCAGGTCATGCTCCAGCCGGGTGCCGGTCTCCCGGAGCCGTTGCGCGACCTCGATCCCCGCGAGCACGCCCACGATCCCGTCGAAGCGCCCGCCCTGACTCACCGTGTCGGTATGCGACCCGGTGACCAGGGCGGGCCCCCCGCCACGGCGTCCGGGCAGTTTGCCGACGATGTTCCCGGCCGCGTCGATCACCGGGTCGAGCCCGGCGTCGGCCATCTGCCGCCGTACCCAGTCGCGGGAGGCGCGGTACGGCTCGGAGAACACCTCCCGGCTCCACCCGGGCACCGTCGAGTCGTGGAACTCGGCGAGGGCGGCGAACCGTTCGGACAGTCGCTCGACATTCGGTGTGATGAGCTCCGGGTCGCTGATCATGCGCCCTGCTTCCGGCCGTCGCCGAGCGCACCACAGCGGGCGGCTGCGGCAGTATTTTCACGCATCGAGTCTCCTTGCCATCAACGTGCGTTCCGGGGCATCTGTGGTCGCCCCGACCTGAGGGGGATTCAGATTTCGCCGAGCGAGCCCTCTGCGTCCGGCGACAGCCAGGCGCGGGACACCGCGTACGGAAGGCCGGCGCCGATCTCGTCGACTGCGGTGCGCAGCAGCGCCAGCGGCCCGGTCACGTCGGCGAGTTCGGCATGCCGGCCCACCAGGGACACCGTGCACAGGCACGAACCGGCGACGATCACCGGTACCCCGAGCGCGCTCATGCCAGGGGTCAGCCAGCCGTGCGTCACGTGGTAACCGCGTCGGCGGATACCGGCGAGCTCCTCCCGCAGGGCGGCGGCGTCCGGGGTGGCGGCGGTGAACCGCTGCAGCCTGCCTTGCAGGACCTGCCGGCGCACCGCCTCCGGGGCGGTCGCCAGCAGCGGGGTCGCGCTGGCCCCCGAGTACAGCGCGAGGACCTCGCCGGGATGCAGCGCCACGCCACCGGATCCGCCGCGCCGGGTGTCGAGGCACAACGCCGCGGTGTGCACGCGCACGGTGAGCGCGACGTCGAGCCCGCTGCGGCGGAGCAGCCGTGTGAGCACCGGACGGGCGATGTCCACCAGGTGCTCGCTCCGGTCGACCAAGCGGTCCGTGAGCCGATCCGTCGGCAGCAGTGTGCCGTTGACCTCTGCGAGGAAACCCGCGCTTTTCAGCAGCCGAATGTAGCGATACGCCGATGACGTCGGGATTGCGAGTGCTTCGACCACTTCGGCCACCTGCGCCTGCCCCCGGTCCTGGATGAACTCGAGAATCCGCATTCCGCGGGCCAGGGACGAGAGCTCACCGGCCGGCGGCCGCTCGATCGTCATGGTCACCTCCGACGCACCTGCAGCCCGCGGCCCGGGGAGCCGGTGAGTCCCTTGTCGGCATCCCAGACGACCGTGCCGCGGCTGAGCGTCAGTGCGACCCGAGCGCCGGGGACATATGTGTCGTAGGGGCTCCACCCAGCATTGGAGTGTTGGGCCGAGCCGTCGATCCGCCAGTCCTCGGTCGGGCTGAGGACGAGAATATCGGCGTCGTATCCGGGCGCGAGCCGGCCCTTGCGATGTCCGATGCCGTATCGCTCGGCCGGGTTGCTGGTGAGAGCGGCCACGACCCGGGAGAACTCCGGGCCGGCCCCGTAGCGGCGCAGGCACGCACCGAGTGTGGTGGCCACCAGCGTCTCGGTGCCGGGGACTCCGGAATGGTTGTCCAGGATTCGCTGATGGTCCTTGAACTCCAGCGGCCAGGGAGCGTGATCGGAGGAGATGACCGCGGCCGGACCGGTACTGACCGCCCGCCACATCGCGTCCCGGCTCGCCTCGTCCCGCAGCGGTGGGTTGATCTTCAACCGGCCACGCTGCTCGAGCATGTCGTCCTCGGTGAAGACCAGGTAGTGCGGGCAGGTTTCGAAGGTGATGTCGACCTCCTGCTCCCGGTACCAGCGCACCAGGTCGGCCGAGCGGCCCAGCGACAGATGGCACAGGTGCAGCGCGTTGCCCTGGTGCGCGGCGATCTCCATGGCGGTGAGCACGCCGAGCGTCTCCGACACCGGCGGCCGGGTCCTGCCGTGCACGCGGGGGTCCGAGGCGGCGCGATGGCGTTCGTCGGCCAGCAGCGCCTGGATGATCTCGTTGTTCTCGGCGTGCACGCACAGCACGGAGTCGGCCTCGCCGACCGCCTTCATCACGCTCAGCAGCTCGGCGTCGGAGATGCGCGGGAACCGGAAAGGGTCGGTGTCGAACAGCGACACCTTGAATCCGACCACTCCCGCGCCGACCAGTTCCTCGGCGCGACGCCATCCCCCTCCCGGGGCGAGGGTGCCGAGCAGTGCGACGTCGACGACCGCCTCCTCCGCGACCTTCGCCAGCTTGGCGTCGAGGCGCTCGGTGGTGTGGATCGGGCCGGTCGCGTCGAAGGGCATTTCGACGATCGTGGTCACTCCGCCGGCGGCCGCCGCCGACGTGGAGGCCCGCAGTCCCTCCCCGGAATGCGAGTAGGAGTGCACATGGGCGTCCACCGCGCCCGGCAGGACGAAGGAGTCGCCGGCATCGATCCGCCGTGTGCCCGGGACCGGCGGTCGGCCGGGACCGACGCCGGTGATCAGGCCGTCGGTGACGGCGACCCACCCGCGTCGGAAGGCGCCCTCGCCGAGTGGCACCACTCCGGTGATGACGAGGTCGGCGTCCGGCCGGCCGTGAGTTGCTTCCATGGCAGGCAAAGGTGGCACCCTGCCGGCGGCGCGAAAACATGATTCCCGCAGATCGGGAATCATGTGGACCGCTCCGTCGTCGGGACCGACAATCGGCAACCGGTCGGACCGGATCGACCGGGTTGCGTACGGTGTGGACGAGTTTCGAAGGACGCGGACATGGAAGAAGATTCGACAGGCCCGGACGCCGAGGTCGGGGCCGGCGCGGGCCGTGGGGGCGATCAGTCGATGCGCGGCCTCGTCGAGGCCCTTGCGCGCCGCGGGGAGCTCGTCGACATCGACCGGCCGGTGGACCCGCGGTTCGAACTCGGCGGCGTGCTCGCGCTGTTGGACCGGGGCCCCGCGGTGCGGTTCACCGACGTCAGGGGTTCGACGCTGCCCGTCGTCGGCAATGTGCTGACCGATCGCGAACGGATCGCGGCAGCGTTGGGGGTGCCGAAGTCCGGCATTCTGGACGCACTGTCCGCGGCCATCGCTTCCCGGCAGCCGACCGAGGAGGTCACGGTCGCCCCGTGCCAGGAGCTCCGCTTCCCCGCGGCAGACGTCTGGCACGAGGTCGTCACGCCCACATTCTTCGAGAAGGACTCCGGCGGGTACATCACCGCGGGAATGATCGTCGCCTACGACCCGGTCACCGGTCACCGCAACGCCTCCTACGCCCGGATCAAGCCGCTGGAAGAGACGACAGGGTTCGTCGGGATCGCCCCCAACCACCACCTCAGTGCCCTCGCGCGCTCGGCGGCGACCGCGGGACGCGGCCTGCCCGTCGCGGTCACGCTGGGCAGCCACCCCGCCATCCAGCTGGCGGCGTGCTTCTATCTCGGCCTCGGGGACGACGAATTGGAGCACGCGGGTCACCTGCTGGGCGAGCCCGTCCGGGTCGTCAGGGCCACGACGAGCGACGTGCTCGTGCCCGCCGACGCGGAGGTGGTCATCGAGGGTGTGCTGCGGGTAGACCGGCCGGTCCACGAGGGCCTGGTGAGCGAATACCACGGCATGTACGAGGACTACGGCGACGGGTGCACCCTCGAGGTCACCGCAGTGACCAGGCGGGCCGACGCCTCGGTCCAGGTGATCCTCCCGGGCCTCGCCGCCGAGCACTCCTTCCTCGGTGCGCTGCCGATCGCCGCCGGCTTGCGGCATGCGCTGCTCGGATTCGGCTGTCGGGCCACCGATCTCGCGGTGACTCTCTCCGGGGGCGGGCGCGTGGACGTCGTCGTCGCTCTGCCTCCGGAACAGCGGAAGCAGGCCAAACGCGCGATCCTCGGCTGCTTCGCCGCCGTGAGCATGATCAAGCAGGTCACCGTCGTCGACTCGGACGTCGACGTCTGGGACGCCGAACACGTCCAATGGGCCCGCACCAGCCGGATGCGCTGGGAGCGGGACCTCGTCCTGGTGCCGGCCGTCCCGTGCGACCGCAACGTGCCCATGCAGCAGGATGGCACCGTGACGAAGGTCGGCATGGACGCGACTGCGAAGCCGGGCGACCGCGCGGCGGGAAACGAGCTCGCCGTCCCACCGCGCGAAACAATGGACCGGGTACACGAGTGGTTGACGAGTGACGGCCTCGACGGCAAGGTGCGGCCGACCCCGGTGCTCTGGGGTGCTCTCCACGGCGCGCACGAAGGTGGCCGATGAACCGGCGACGCGTCGCCGCCTTCGGCGGGAGGGGAACGACGTGATCGGCGAGGGACACGGGTTCGAGCCACCGAGCCGGGTCGTGGCCGCGCTCACCTGAGTCGGCCCGGCCGGTCACGTGGCTGCCTCCAAGGGCGGTGCGATTGCGCTGACGCAGGAGTCGCGGTACCGGCGTGTCCCATCGCCCCGGACGGACCGGCGCGTCCCGCAGCACCGCCCGTCGCCCGGTCAATTCGGCCCGGCAAAGATCGACGCCAGCGGGATCAACGCGGTACTCCGCCCCTCCGCATCGAGGATGTGACCTCCCCGCTTGTACGTCCGGAGGCTGACGAATCGGTCCGCGATGACGATGGACGGGAGCTCGCGGACCAGCGCGGCCTCGAAGGGCGCGATCTCGGCGGTACTGCGGAACCACATCGTCAGCAGCATGTTCGACGGTCCGGTGATCGCTTCCAGGACCCGGCACTTCGGAATCCTGCCGAGCACCTCGCCGACCCGGTTCACCTCGTCCGGCGGCACCGAGATCATGAACGTGGTCGGGACGATCGGCCCGACAAGGGCGTTCGCGCCTTCACAGCGCAGGGCGATCCGGCCGGAATCGATCATCTTCCCTACGCGGCGCCGGGCAGTGGGTCCAGTCGTTCCGCACCGGTCGGCGAGGTCCGTCCAGGACTGCCGCCCGTCGCGCGACAGCGCCTCGAGCAGAAGGCGATCGAGATCGTCGAGCGAGGGACCCGACCTGCGAGGCGCCCCGACCTGCGGCCGTGTCAGCAGGGCGGACTGCTGCAGGTCCAGCGCCTGCACCCGCCACCGCGACCCCTCCCGATAGGTCGCCAGCGCGACCAGCGTCGTCACGGAGACGATCCCGCCGATGGTCTCGATCCGCTCACTCAGCAGTCGGGCCAGGTCGTCGAGGCCCGGCGCGAAGGCGTCGAGCAGGAAGTCCGCCCCGCCCGACGTCGCGGACACCGAGACCACGGCGGGCTCGGCGATCAGCGCTGCGGCGACATCGCGCTTGGCGTGCGGCCGGCAGCTGACAACCAGGAACGCCGCACACCCGTGGCGGACGAATGCCGGGCCCGGGCCGATCGCAATCCACGCCAGACCGCGCTCGGACAGCGCACTCCACTTTCTGGCCAACGTCTTCGGCGAGTGGCACAGCGCCCCGGCCAGCTCGGCCCAGTCGGCACGAGGGTTCAGCTGGAGCGCGTCGATGAGCGAGATGTCGAGTTCCGACCCGGGGCGAGTGTTCATATCGGGCAGTCTGGCGTCCCGCTGTGTCAAATATGGGCCAGTTGACGAGTTGGGTGATGCGCGTCACCCACAGTGTGGAGCGGGCCGCCCACGTACCCAGGTTCCAAACGACATCGAAGTCGAGGTCAATGATGCGGACAAAGCCACCACAGCGGGAGCAAGCGGTCGCGCAGCGGCACTCTCCCGTCAAGGTGCTCCTGGGCTCGATGGCCCTCGTCGAGCTGCTGAGCGGCGTGACCCAGGGCTACCTCACGCCGCTCCTGCCCTCGCTCGGCAGCGCCCTGCACATCACCGACGCGGGACAGACCCGGATCTACCTGTTGTCCCAGCTCGCCTTCGCCGTGTGGACACCCCTGCTCGCCAAACTCGGCGACACATACGGCCACCGCCTCTTCCTACGGGTGTCCATCGCGCTCGTCACCGTCGGATCTCTGCTGATGGCGGCCTGGCCGAGCCAGCTCACGATCTCCGTCGGCGTCGTGCTCCAGGCCGCCGTCGTCGGCTTCATGCCTCTGCTCATCGGCGTCCTGAGGCACCGGGCGCCGGAACACCGCCGCTCAGGGGTCGGCCTCCTCGTCGGCTCGCTGACCGCCTCGGTGGGCGTCGGCGGCGTCATCTCGGGCACGCTCAGCGAGCACTCCGCGGCCCTGGGTCTGTGGGTCGCGGTGCCGTTCGCGGTCCTGGCCGTCATCGCGGGCCTGCTGCTCCCGGACGGGGCTCCGCCCACCGGCGAGCGCCTGCCGCTCGGAGCGTTCGCGCTGCTGGCACTCGGCCTCATCGGCGTGGTGGCCGCGCTCTCGCTCGGCGGCAGCTGGGGCTGGACCTCGGCCCGCACGGTCGGCTCGATGGCCGGGGGGCTGCTCGCCCTGGCCGCCTGGATCGCTGTCGAGGCGCGGGCGACGACCCCGCTCGTCAACCTGCGGATGCTGGTCGATCCCCCCGTTGCCATCGTCTCGGGGGTCACGTTCTGCCTGGCGTTCTCCACCATCGGTTTCTTCGGCGCGAACGCCGTCTTCCTGGGCTCCTCGCCCGACAAGGCCGGGTTCGGGCTGGCCTACGGGCCGCAGGCGATCGCACTGGTCGCGCTCGCGCTCAACGTCTTCGCCCTCGGCAGTTCCCTCTCCACCGCGGCGCTGCTGCGCAAGTTCGGCGAGCGCCACACGCTCGCGCTCTCCGGCGTCGTCATCGCCGCGTCGTTCCTGAGCCTGTTGGTGTGGCACCACACGGCGCCGCAGTATCTCGCCGCGATCGCGCTGCTCGGCCTCGGCTTCGGCGGCTACCAGGCATCGACCCGCGCACTGTGCGTCGAGTGCGTCCCGGAGAGGGACACCGCCATGGCGGCGGGCATCAATGAGCTCGCGCTGTCGTTCGGCGCGGCCATCGGAGCGTCCGTCGTGGGCGCGATCATGTCGGCCCACCAGACCTCGGCGGGCGTGACCCTGCACGCGTACACCTGGCTGTGGTCCGTATGCGCCGGTGTCGCGGTCGCCGGCGCGGGCTTGGGCCTGTGCTACCGCAAGCGAGAGGAGTCCCGGTGAACACCGAACACGCCGGTGTGCCGACCGACATCGCGGCCGCGATCGCGGATGCAGTCGACCGCTGGTCCGACGGGCTCGTAGAGCTCAGCCACAGCCTGCACCGAGAACCGGAACCGGCGTTCGCGGAGCATCGGTCCTGCGCCAAGATCGCCGACCTCGTCGCGGCCGCCGGGTTCACCGTCGAGCGGGGCGTCGGCGGTCTGGACACGGCGTTCACCGCCACGCGCGGGACCGGCGACCTGACGATCGGCTTCTGCGCCGAGTACGACGCCCTGCCCGGGATCGGACACTCGTGCGGGCACAACGTCAACGGCGCCGCCGCGACCGGCGGCGCGCTGGCCCTGGCCGCGGTCGCCGACGAGCTGGGCATCCGCGTCAAGCTCATCGGCACGCCTGCGGAGGAAGCCGGAGGCGGCAAGGCGATTCTCCTGCGGGCCGGGGTTTTCGACGATGTCGCCGCCGCGATGATGGTTCACGCCGGCGGGCAGGACGAGGTCGACGGTTCCTCACTGGCCATGGCCCAGTGGACCGCGGACTACACCGGCCGGCCCTCCCACGCCGCGACCGCGCCGTGGGAGGGCGCGAACGCGCTCGACGCGATCTCGGTGGCCTACCACGCAGTCGGGCTGTTGCGGCAGCAGCTTGAGCCGGGGCTGGTCGTCTCCTTCATCGTCACCGAGGGCGGACAGGCGCCCAACGTCATTCCCGCGCATACGCAGGGGGCGGTGGAGATCCGGGCCGGCTCGGTGACCCGGCTTCGCCGGGCGCAGGCCCGGGTCCGGGCCTGTCTGGAGGCCGGCGCGCTCGCCACCGGGACGAAGCTGCAAATCGCTCCGTGCGGGGAGGAGTTCGCCGACCTGCGGCAGGACGAGTTCATGACCGGCGCGTATGTCCGGGCGCTCAGGGCCCTGGGGCGGACCCCGGTGTCACGCGCGGGTGAGCACATCGCGTCGACCGACATGGGCAACGTTTCGCAGGTGCTGCCGGCGATCCACCCGACCATCGGCTACGAGGTCGGCGACGCCGCCCACCACACAGCCGAGTTCGCGGAGCACGGAGCGTCGCCCTCCGCCGACTCGGCGGTGCTCGACGGGGCTGCGGCAATGGCGCTGGTCGGAGCGGAGCTTGCACGCGATCCCGAGCAGCGGGCCCGGCTGCTCGGCGGGGTGAGGGAGCGGCTGAGCAGCGCCGGGTCCGGAACCTGCCCGGGACAGACGTGAAAGTCCCTGAAAGGCCCCTGGGGATCCCGCGCGGACGGGCGACCCACCTGGGGTTCGTGGCACCCTCGCCGCGGCTTGCTCTTCGACAGGGTCGCGGCGACCGAACCCGGGCGGATCGACGCGGCGTTCGAGTTGTCGTCGAGATGCTCGGGCCGCTACAAGCGCCACCGCGACGCCAAGCGCACCTGCTAGCGTCAGGAGCAGGGCGAGCCGTTTCGCCCCCCTCTTCTCTCCGCCGATCCGGGACGTGAGCGATGTCTGAGAACCCGAGCGTCTGGGAAGTGCGACTGGGCATTTACGCCACTCGGCAGCAGGCCGAAGAGATCGAGGAACACATCGCCAGGCTGCTGTGCCCGGACCCCGATCACGCCCCGCCGTGCCCGATTCCGTGGTCGGCATCCCTCCTCCACGGGTCGGGGCTGGAGGAGGACGACCCGTATCCGGAGCTGGTCGAGCAGGCCGAGGCGGAGAAGCGCCTCCGCCCGTAACCATCCCCGGACCATCCGGCGGCGATCGAACGGTCGCCGCTTTTTGCGATCGTGCACACGGAGTGAGGATCGACTGAAGATCCTCGGGAACCCGGTCGTGCCGAGAAGACCCCTTGCCCTCCACGGCTGGGTCGAGCGCTCCTTCTCTGCACCTCATTGCCTGCACCGGACCGCCGACGGCTCTGCCACAGCCTCTCCACAGCTCTGAGGCGCTCGATTGCTTCAGCACCGTGGAGTTGACCCCGGTCAGGAAGTGCGGCCCAGGGGCCCGCAGGCGCGTGCGGGCCCTGGTGGGGAACGGCGCCGGACCGGCCTGAAATCGACGAATTTCGCAGGCGTCTGCGCCGTCGGCACAGCGATCGCCCCAAGAGATCACCAACTGCTCAGAGATGTTCACTCGTTCCATGACGATCAGGCAGTTGGGTTCACAACTGTTGGGCCGGCACCTTGTTTTGGCGAACATGGGCACGATTGAGTGAACGGTGTGACGATCTGTGGGTATGCCCGGCGGGGTCTGCGTAACGTGTTCGTTGCGACTTGGGACGCCGGGTGTGGCGTCAGCAGTCGGGGCCCCCGTTCCACCGGAGTGATGGTTCGGGCCTCCCCGTCACCTCTGGCCACACCCGCATGGCCAGATCGTAGGGATTCCGCCCGTCTGGGACGGACCGCATACGGGATATGCGTCGCCGCCCAGGATGCGAAAGCGGAGGACCGGCGCGCCCAAGACCGTTCGGGGCGTGCCAGCGGGGCGGGCTCGCCCCTGCTCACTGCCCAGGAACGGTTGACTGTGGGTCACGCATGGTGATGCCACCGTCCTGAGCCAAGAGCGCTTGCCACCGCGGGCCCGCGAGCCCGGCCCCGATGCCCCGACCCCCGGCGGAGGAGAGTGAGCAGGGATGACCGGCTCATCTCGCACGGTGACCCTCTGGCCAGGGCCGGGCGGGAGCGGGCGGCCCGCACCCCGATGCGTACTGGCGCCGACGCGTGAATTCGATCGGATCCCCGTACGTATCGTTCATCCGCATCGTCTCGACGAGGGGCACCAATGAGCCAGATTGCGCTGCCAGAGTTTCATATGCCGTTCCAGAGCGCGGGATGCAATCCCGGCATCGAGGAGACCGGGAAGGCCGCTTGGGAATGGGCCGAATCCAATGGTCTCGCACTCTCCCCGATGGCCCGGAAGAAGATGATCCGGACCAGGCCCGAACTCTGGATATCCCTCATATTTCCCACTGCTTCACAGCAGCATCTCGATCTCTTCTGCCAGTGGCTCTTCTGGGCCTTCCTCGTCGACGACGAGTTCGACGACGGCCCCGCCGGACGTGATCCCCGCATGTGCGAGGCGGCGATCGACCGGCTGGTCGCCGTACTCGACGGCGAACAGCCGCGCGGCGCCATGGAGCACGCACTCGTGGGCCTGCGGGCCCGGACGTACCACGACCGTTCGCCACGCTGGATCCGGCAGTTCCGGCGGGACACGGTCTCCTGGCTGTGGACCTACTACGCCGAAGCGGTGGAACGGGCCGCCGGGCAGGTGCCGACCAGGAACGAATTCGTGAAGCACCGCCGGGATTCGGTGGCCATGCAGCCCTTCCTCGATCTGCATGAGATCACCGCCGGGATCGATCTTCCGGAATCGGCCCGGAGCCTTCCCGCGTATATCGCCCTGCGCAACGCCGTAACCGATCACTCGGGGCTCTGCAACGACATCTGCTCCTTCGAGAAGGAGGCACTGCTCGGTTACGAGCACAATGCGGTACGGCTCATTCAGCGCGACAGCGGATTCACCCTCCAGGAAGCCGTCGACGAGGCCGGGGTGCAGCTCGCTCAGATAGCGGAACGGGTGCAGCGCGCCGAGAAGGAACTGGTCGACGAAATAGAGGCGGCCGGAATCCACGGCCGCACCCGGGCCGCACTGGAGCGGTGCGTGCAGGACTACCGCGGGCTGGTCCGGGGCGACTTCGACTACCACGCCCGCGCGGAACGCTACACCCGTCCCGATCTGGTGGAGATCGACGAACGGAAGTCGCTGTCACGGTACTTCGCCGCCTGATCGGACCGGCAGAGCATGGCACGGGGCCGGAGGCGGGAGGCAGGTCTCCGGAGGCCCAACGGCGGGTCTCCGGCCTCCGCGCCGCCTCCGGCCGTCGTCGGCAGGGTCTCCGGAGTGCTCGTCTCTAGCCCACGCAGTCTTCCGTGGGCGCCGGTTCGCCATCGGCGCCCCGCAGCGGCAACGCCCTGAGGGCCAGTGCCCACCCCAGCCGCGCCTCGCCCGACTCCGCGGAACGTCCGGTGAGTTCGGCGATCCGGCCGATCCGGTTGAGGACCGTGTTGCGGTGGCAGTAGAGGAGCTCGGCGGCACGCGCCGCCGAGCAGCCGCTGTCGAGCCAGACCCGCAGCGTGCTGAGCAGCGCGTCGCGTTCGGCCGCCGTGTCCAGGACGGCGCCCAGTTGCGTGGTGACGATGCGCTCGGCGATCTCGGGCCGGCCGACGAGGAGGGCCTCGGCCAGCCGGTCGTCGAACGCCGCGGCCTCGCCGCTGCCGGCGGGCAGCGTACGCAGGGCCTGCTCGGCCAGCCGCAGGGCCCGGCCCGCCTGGGCGAGCCGGTCGAACTCCGGTGATACGCCCGCGGTGGCACCGGTGCGGTGGCGCAGCAGGTCGAGCAGTACGCCGGACTCCCCCGCGGCCAGCCGCACGATTCCCGCGTACCGGCCCGATCTCGGCCGCCAGAAGGACCAGATGCCGTGGTCGTCGAGGACGGGCGCCGGGTTGGGCGGCGCGGCCGGGTCCTGGGCGGCGACGACGATGACGTACCGGTCGTGGACCGGCACTCCGAGCGCGACGGAGGCCGCCGCGGCGACCGCCGGGTCGTCCCCGCGCCCGTCGAGGAGGGCCTCGAAGAGGGCGACCCGGCGGGTGTCCTGGCGGCCCTGCATCTCCAGCTGGGTCAGCCGGTACGACTCGGCCATCACGAGCGAGTAGCGGTCGATGGTCTCCCACACGGCGCCCGCCATGTCGAGCTCGGTGTCCCGGTCGCCCGCGACCACGCCCACGGGGTCCTGCCCCCGCCCGGCCCCACCGGCCCGTGTCGCCCGCA
This sequence comes from Streptomyces sp. NPDC037301, assembly GCF_055602785.1. Taxonomy (NCBI): domain Bacteria; kingdom Bacillati; phylum Actinomycetota; class Actinomycetes; order Kitasatosporales; family Streptomycetaceae; genus Streptomyces; species Streptomyces sp. NPDC037301. The sequence continues at coordinate 542,391 of NZ_JBVJWD010000002.1, read as the reverse complement.
GGTGCTCCGCCATCACCTGCCACATCACCCGGCCGCCGCGCCGGTAGGCCTGCAGCACGGTGTCCAGCGGTACGTTCTGCTCCGCGCGCCGCCGTCCCGTCTCGCGCGCCGCGTACTCGAAGTCGCCCCCGCTGGGGGGCAGTCCGCCGAAGTCCTCCAGTGCCCGCAGCAGATTGTCGCGGCAGATCTCCCACAGATCGTCCCGGCTGACGGGCGCGCCCGAGGCGTACGTGCCGCTGTGCGCGTGGATGTCGGCGACGACCCGCCGGGTCAGTTCGTCGATCTGCGGCACCAGGGCGACGGCCAGGGCGCGGCGCGGCTCGCCGTCGGCGCCGCCGCTGCCGTGGTCGTCGCTGCGAGGGGTCCGGGCTCCGGGATTGTCCGCCATGCCGGAAGGTTAGCGCCGCCCTCCCGATAGGCGGATGCCTTGTCACATACATCTGTGAGGGGCTGCTGCCCAGGTGGGTGATGCGCATGGTGGGCATCTGCACATTGTGTGGAGACGGGCCCACGGCTGATTCTGAGCAGCAGCAGCCGTGTAAACGCCATGTTTCCTGGAGCGTGTCATGTTTCTCAGCGTCGCCACTGTCCTTGGTGAGTCGGCCCGCAGGTATCCCGACCGCGTCGCCGTGGTCGATTCGGACACACGGCTCACCTACCGGGAGCTGTGGGCCCGGGCGCTTCGCTGCGCGGGCGCGCTGCGGGCGTCCGGGGTGCGTCCGGGGGACCGGGTGGCGGTGCTGCTGCCCAATTCGGCGGACTTCCTGTACGCGTACTACGGGGCGCTCGCCGCCGGGGCGACGGTCGTACCGGTGCATGGGCTGCTGGTGGCCGACGAGGTGGCGTACGTACTGCGGCACAGCGGTTCCGTTGCGCTGATCAGTGGTGGTCCGCTGTGGCCGGTGGCCGAGGAGGGGGCGCGTGCCGCAGGGGTGCGGGCTGTGCGCGGCGTCCCGACGGACGGTGACGCGCTGCCCGCGCCGGAGCCCGCGGCGCCGGACGACACCGCGGTGATCCTCTACACGAGCGGCACGACCGGGCGGCCGAAGGGTGCGCTTCTCACCCATCTCAACATCGTGATGAACGCGTCCGTGATCGCCCACGACCTGGTGGGGCTGGACGTCGACGACGTGGTCCTGGGCTGTCTGCCGCTGTTCCACAGCTACGGGCAGACCTGTGCGATGAACGCGACGCTACGGGCAGGGGCCACGCTCGTCCTCATGCCGCGCTTCAGCGGCGCGGGCGCACTCGAACTGCTGGCCGCCGAGGGCGTGAGCGTCTTCATGGGCGTACCGACGATGTATCACGCACTTGTCGAGGCGGCGAAGGACGCCACGGCGCGGGACGACACGACGCCCCGTCTCACTCTGCGCGCGGCCGTCTCGGGCGGCGCCGCCCTCCCCGTCGCTGTGCTCGAACGCTTCGAGGAGACCTTCGCGACGCAGGTCCTGGAGGGTTACGGGCTGACCGAGACCTCCCCCGTCGCCACCTTCAACCAGCCGGAGCTCGGCCGGCGATCCGGCACGGTCGGCCACCCGGTCTGGGGCGTGGAGATCGGTGTCGCGGACGCGGCGGTCGAGGACGCCGTGCTGCTGCTGCCGGACGGAGAGGTCGGCGAGGTCGTGGTGCGCGGCCACAACGTCTTCGCGGGGTATCTCGACGATCCGGAGGCGACGGCCGCCGCCGTGGTCGACGGCTGGTTCCGCACCGGGGATCTCGGGGTGCGGGACGAGGACGGCTTCCTGAGCATCGTCGACCGGAAGAAGGACCTGGTCATCCGGGGCGGCTTCAACATCTATCCGCGTGAGGTCGAAGAGGTGCTCGTGCGCCATCCGGCGATCTCCGAGGTCGCGGTGATCGGCGTGCCGGACGAGGCGCGCGGCGAGGAGGTCTGCGCGGTCGTCGTGCTGCGTGCGGATGCGGGTGCGGTGACGGAGGAGGACGTGATCGCCTGGTCCCGGGACCGGCTCGGGCGGCACAAGTATCCGCGGATCGTGCGGTTCACCGAGACGCTGCCGCTCGGCCCGACCGGCAAGGTCCTCAAACGGGTGCTGACGGCCGCCTCTTCCTGATCCATCCGGCCAGCGCCGACGCCCCGACCGACGACGACCGGAGCCACGTCCGCCATGACCGCCCGCGCACGCCCCCGGAGCGGGTACGTATCGAGTCACCGGTGCCGGTGGAGGTGCTGCACCCCGGCGGCTCCCTCACTCACCATCCGTCCGGCTCGTCGTCCGTCGCACTCTCAGCAACCGCACCGTCCGCGATCACGCCGCAGAAGGGATGAAACCACCTCATGGCTGCCGTACCCCCTCCCATGTCCAAGACGTCGCCGCAGGTCAGCACGGTCCACGGGGCGGTGCGCGGCACGCTGGAGCAGGGCGTCGCCGTCTTCCGCGGTATCCCGTACGCGGCCGCGCCGGTCGGCGCCCGCCGCTTCCGGGCGCCGGAGCCGCCCGAGCCCTGGGAGGGGGTACGGGAAGCGGTGGCGTTCGGGCCGACCGCACCCAAGCGGCCGTACTCCCCGCCGCTGGACCGGCTGCTGCCCGATCCCGACGTGCCGGGCGACGACTGCCTCAACCTCAATGTGTGGACACCCTCCCCGGCCCGTACCGGGCTGCCCGTCCTCGTCTGGATCCACGGCGGCTCGCTGCTGCACGGCTCGTCGGCCGTTCCGGTGTACGACGGGGCGGCGTTCGCCCGTGACGGCGTCGTTCTCGTGTCGGTCAACTACCGCCTCGGCGTTGAGGGGTTCGGGGTGTTCCCGGACGCGCCCGCCAACCGGGGGCTGCTCGATCAGCTCGCGGCGCTGGCCTGGGTGCGGGACAACATCGCGGCGTTCGGCGGCGATCCGGACCTGGTCACGGTGTGCGGTGAGTCGGCGGGGGCCATCAGCATCGCCGCCCTGCTGGCCGCCCCGCGTGCCAAGGGCCTGTTCCGGCGTGCGGTGCTGCAGAGCGGTGCGCCGACCGCGCTGCCCCTGGACGCCGCCGCCCGCCGCACCACGGAGCTGATCGCGAAGCGGCTGGGGGTCGCGGCGACGGCCGGGGCACTGGCTGCGGTGGACCCGGCGCGGCTACTGGCGGCGCAGACCGAGGTGACGTCCGGCGGCTCCCCGCTGACCGGCGGGAATTCGTTCCAGATCGTGGTGGACGGCGATCTGCTGCCCCGCGATCCGCTCGAAGCGCTGCTGGACGGCGCCGCGAACGACGTCGATCTGCTGATGGGCGCGAACAGCGAGGAGTACCGGCTCTGGTTCGTGCCGAGCGGTCTGACGGAGCGGCTGTCCAGGATCAAGCTGCGGCTGGCCCTGCTGAAGTTCAAGGTTCCTGGCGCCACGGCGCGTACGTACCGCACGAACCGGCCCGGTGCCACTCCGGGTGAGCTGCTCGGGGCGCTGGCCACCGATCTGCTGCTGCGCGTCCCGCTGAACCGGGTGGCCGATGCACGCGCCGACGCCTCGGGGAGTACCCATCTCTACGAGTTCGGCTGGCCGTCCCCCGTGCTGCGGCTCGGCGCCTGTCACGGGCTGGAGATCGCGTTCGTCTTCGACACACTGGACCGGCCCGACGCGGTGGCTCTGGCCGGCGAGGACGCCCCGCAGGAGCTGGCCGACGCGATGCACGCGGCGTGGGTGCGGTTCGCCGCCTCCGGTGATCCCGGCTGGCCCGCCTGGGACACGTCCCGCCCGGTGATGGGCTTCGGCCCCGGAGCGCCCGCCGTGGTGAGCGCCCCGCGCGACGAGGAGCTGCGCGGCTGGGCACCGTACCGGAGGAACACCTGACACCGGTCGGTGGGCCGCCGGCAGCGGCGCGGGCGGCGGCCCCCGGCCCGCGGGCCGGGGGCCGGGGGTCCTCCCGGCATCAGCCCTTGTTCTGCGCCGCCCAGAACTCGTCGAACGTGAGCAGCCCGTCGCCATTGGCGTCGTGCGAGTTGATGACGGCCTGGGCCACCGGCTCGGTGACGTAGGGGTCGCCGAGCTGAGCCATCACGCTCTTGTACTCGGCAGCCGATATCAGCCCGTCCCCGTTGAGATCGAACCGCTGGAATGCCTTGCGTGCCGACTCGATGTCTGCCACAGTTCCGCCCCTTCGTAATGCCTGACCAATGCCTGGCCAGTGTCTGACTGACGGGGGTCAGATTAACGGGCGCGACGGGTGGCGGTCGCAGCGGCCGGTGGTCGATCATGGATGGGGTGTCCGCCGCCCGGCGGACCGCGTTCGGGACCGGGGAGCGGGACGCCGATGGACGATGCACTGGCAAAGATCCTGGCGGCTGCGGCGCACGGACGGTTTCCCCCGCCGGACGGGTCCACGACGGTGGTGGGGCAGCCCTGCGCCCGGGATGCGGGAGTGCTGGCGTTCACCGCGCACTCGGTGGTGTTCACCGACCAGGATCCGCTGTGGGTGCGGGCCGTGCTGGCCGCCACCCCCGGTGACGCGCTCGCCGCGACGATGAATCCGTACTTCCTGAGCGCGCTGCTGGCCCGGAGCGGCCGGCACATGAACACCATCGATCTGCTGACGGTCGCGGACGCGCTGCCGGGCGAGCCGGAGATCGCGCTGCGGGAGATCGAGGACCCGGAGCATCCTCGGGTGGCGCGGGCGATGAAGTACCGCGACGAGGTGCGGGTCTGGTCCGCCGACGGCGGTGTGGTGGTCCTCGGCCGGGGAGTCGCGGGGCGCTGGGAGACCGCGGTCGAGGTGGCCGAGGAGGCGCGCGGCCGGCGGCTGGGGGAACGGCTGGCGCGGGCGGCCCGGCATCTGGTGCCGGACGCGGTGGTGTGGGCTCAGCAGTCGCCGGGGAACGCCCGCAGTGTGCGGACGTTCCAGGCGGCGGGCTACCGTCCGGTGGGCTCGGAGGCCCTGTTGGTCGCGGGGTGAGTGTCCAGCGGGGCCGGGTCACGGCTCGTGGCCGACGCCGGGCCGTCAGCGGAAGACGCCGGTGTGGCCGAGTGAGTAGCGGCCCGGCTGCGGGTAGACGGCGAGTCCGTGCGGGCCCCTGCCCACCGGGATCCGGGCGAGCTGTTTGCCGCTGGTGGTGTCGATCGCGTACACCTCGGAGTTGTAACGCCCGCTCAGCCAGAGGACCTTGCCGTCCGCCGAGACTCCGCCCATGTCGGGGCTGCCGCCGTTCGGCAGGCGCCATTTCTTCGCCAGTTTGCGCTGTGTGAAGTCGAAGACGGAGATGGAGCCCTCGCCCCGGTTGGAGATGTACATCTCCTTGGAGTCGCGGCTGACGTAGAGGCCGTGGGCACCCTTGCCGGTGGGCAGCAGCTTCGGGGTGGTGAACTTCTTCCCGTCCAGCACCCACACCCCGTTGGCCATCATGTCCGCGATGTAGAACGTACCGCCGTCGGGTGACAGCTTCACGTCCTGCGGCATCGCTCCCTTGAACGGCAGCTTCTGCCGGCCGACGACCTTCATCTGCGCCGTGTCGACCTTGAGGAGTTCGCCGGAGAACTCGCAGGAGACGATGAAGTACCGGCCGTCCATGGAGAAGTCGGCGTGGTTGACGCCCTCGCAGCTGACCGGGATGGTCCTGGCCGTCTTCATGGTGTGGGCGTCACGGAAGACCAATTGGCGGTCCATCGAGGCCATCACCACGGCGTACTTGCCGTCCGGTGTGAAGTAGAGGTTGTACGGGTCGGAGACGGGCACCGTGCGGCTCACCTTCCCGGTGGCCGGATCGATGGCCGTGAGGCTGTCACCGATGTCGTTGTTGACCCAGAGGGTCTTCAGGTCCCAGGACGGGACGACGTGCTGCGGCTGGCGGCCGACCTTGATGGTCTCGATGACCTTGTACGTCGCGGGATCGATCACCGACACCGTGTCGGAGTTGGTGTTGGGGACGTACACCCGGGACGGGAAGTCCTTGACGACCGGGGAGAGCTTCCCCGGCCGGTCGGCCGCGTAGACGTCCTTGGCGTCGAGCACCGGTGGCATGCCGGGCAGCGCGGGCTTCGCTCTGCCGGACGGTACGGCAGCCTCGGCTTTCCCCTTCTCGGCGGAAGTACCGCAGCCGGTGAGTACCGCCAGCAGGACGCCCCCGAGCAGGGCCGCGGTGAGCTTGGTGGAGGTAGGCATCACGTCAGCAGCTCCGTGGTCGTCACCGCGCGCAGTCGGCGGCGGTCGATTTCGGTGAGGAGGAGAGGCAGGGCGGCGACCGTGTCCGTGTAGCCGAAATGCAGGCTCACCACCGATCCGTTGCGGATCTCCCCGGCCACCTTGCGGGTGACGGCCGCGGCGCCGGGAGAGGTGAAGTCGAGCGAGTCCACGTCGTACGAGAGGACGTGCGGGTAGCCCGCCCTGGCGGCGAGCCGCCGGACGAGCGGGGTGGCGTACCGGGTGCGGGAGGGCCTGAACCAGGTGCCGATGGAGCCGGTGAGCCGGCGCAGCCGCTGGGCGCAGCCGGTGATCTCCGCGTACGCCTCGGCCTCGCCCATCGAGGAGATGTCGATGTGGCGCTGGGTGTGGTTGCCGAGGTCGTGGCCGCCGTCGAGGATGCGGCGGGCCATCTCGGGGTGTTCGTCGAGCCAGCTGCCGACGGCGAGGACGGTGATCCGGGCGTGGGCCCGTTCGGCCTCGGCGAGTACGGTCCGGGCGATGGCGGGGTCGCCCTGGCCGTGGAAGGTGAGGGCGACGCGGGCGCGGTCGCGGGGGCCGTGGTCGATCTGGACCGGCTGCCCGGGGAAGCGGTGCGGGGCGGGCGCGGGGTGCGGGGCCGCGGGCCGGGTGGTCGCGGTGACGGGGTTCTTCGGGCTCACTGCGGTCGGGACGGTCCTGGCCGACGTACCGGCGGCGTCGCCGCGGTCCGCGCATCCGGCGGTGAGGGCACCGGCGATGGCGGCCCCTGCTCCCGCGCGCAGAGCGCTGCGGCGGTGCACCGGTGTGTCGGAGGCGTTCATGTGAAGAACAGTAGGGGCAAAATGCGCAAAGAATGAAAATATATGAGCAACTGGGTGACGCGAATGAATCACCCGCTGAATCTCATAAATATTCATGGTTTTCCAGGCAAGTGACCCATCACACCTGTGATTCACCTGAAGAATGTCGCACTATGGCATCAAATGCCCTGTTTGCACCTTTGGCGGCGAGGTCGCCCGTCTGCCATAGTCGGTGACACGACCGCATTGACCCGAGCTCGGTCGTCACAAGCGGCCGTGAACACACCCCCCATTTCACGGCCCCCACACAGCAGCCCCCGAAGCGCCGCACCACGGCAGACCGGGGGCTTCTGTGCATCCGGCCACGAGCCCGCCGGGGGGTGCGAGCTGCTGACGGTTTGCTGCGTTGAAGTGAGGTGCATCCCGACCGGGAAGCTCAAGGCCCGGCTGGTCTCCATGGCCGCCGAACAGGGCCTGAGCATTGTCGCGGCCGACCCCGCCTACACCAGCACGTGGGGTGCCCAGCGCCGACAGAAACCGCCGGCCGCCCCGCACCGCAGAATGTCCCGTCATGATGCCGCCGGTATCGCGATCGGACGATGCACCCTCGGACACCCCGTCCTGGATGGGGTATCCCCTGCTCGAGCGGAGTTGAGAGCTTGGGGAAGGACGGCACCGCCCCCACACGACCGGAGCGATCGTGCGGGGCATCGGACCGTCCAGGCCGGGCCAGGCACCCGGGGACGTGACGGAACCCGCCCACCCGCAACGGGCCACGCCCCCAGAGGCGTGCCGCCGAACGGGACGAGAAAGCGGCAACCCGGCGCATCCAACACCGTTCGGGATGCACCCAGAACGCAGCAGTGGGTCCAGGACCCACTCATGCACGCTGGTCAGGAACGGTCAGCGGTCGGAGATCCGCATCTCGAACCAGGTGGTCTTGCCGCGCGGCAACAGATCCACGCCCCACCGGTCGGAGAGCTTGTCGACGAGGAAAAGCCCCCGGCCGCTGATGTCCATCTCCTGGACGGGCATCAGACACGGCAGTCCACGCGAGGGGTCGCGCACCTCGATCCGGATCCATCCGCGGCGGCGCAGCATCCGTAATCCGAAAACCCGGGCGCCGGTGTGCCGTACCGCATTGCCGACGAGCTCCGAGACGAGCAGCACGGCGTATTCGGCGGTGTGCGCGGAGAGCGCCCACTGGCGCAGCACCACACACGAGGTGAGCCTTCGGGCGGTGGCCGCGGACTCCGGGCGGGACGGCAGCCGGACTTCACCCTCCGCCGGGTTTCCGAACAACTCCAGCGCTTTGAACGCCTGTTCGTCATCGACTGCCGGCATCCAGCGTGCCGCCGTCGCGCCGCTGCGCGGTCGCGGCTGTTCCACACCCTCCAGGCCCGCCATGCACACCATCATGGCCGCAAGACGAGCACTCCGGGGCCGTTCCAAAGGAATCCGCACCCCGGAATGCACCATTCCGGAGAGATCGGTAGGCATATGCCAATGGCAGAATGCAGCCCGATACACCCACCCTGACCTGCACAGATAGCGCCTCCGAGCGAGGTTGTCGGCCCCTTCGGCCAGCTGGGCCTTAAGGTTCTTTAAGGCCCAGCCAATCCGCCCGCACGGATGAACCCGCGTCGCTCTGTGCCCAACTGGCGTTCGGTCAGAGGAACTTGGCCTTGCCCGGACCCTCTTCCACAAAGCTGCGCATACCGCGTTCCCGGTCCTCGGTGGCGAACAGACCTGCGAACCAGTTCCGCTCGATCGTGAGCCCGGTGTCGATGTCCGTCTCCAGGCCGGCGTCGACGGATTCCTTGGCGGCGCGCAGCGCGAGGGCGGGCCCCTTCGCCAGCTTGGCGGCCCAGGCATGTGCCTGCTCGTACACCTCGGCCGCGGGCACCACGCGGTCCACCAGACCGATCGTCAGGGCCTCCTCGGCCTTCACATGGCGGCCGGTGAAGATCAGGTCCTTGGCCCGGGAGGGGCCGATCAGCCGGGCGAGACGCTGGGTGCCGCCCGCTCCGGGGATCAGTCCGAGCAGGATCTCGGGCTGGCCCAGCCTGGCGTTGTCGGCGGCGATCCGGAAGTCGGCACAGAGCGCCAGTTCGCAGCCGCCGCCCAGCGCGTAGCCGGTGACTGCGGCGACGACAGGCTTGGGGATCCGGGCCACCGCGGTGAAGGAGTCCTGCAGCGCCTTGGACCGTACGACCATCGCCGTGTGGTCCATCGCCTGCATCTCCTTGATGTCCGCGCCCGCCGCGAACACCTTCTCGCCGCCGTAGAGGACCACTGCACGCACATCGTCGCGCCGGGTCGCCTCTTCGGCGAGTTCACGCAGCCGGTCCTGGGTGGCGACATCCAGGGCGTTCATGGGCGGACGGTCCAGCCGGATCGTGCCGACGCCGTCACTTACTTCGAGGGTTGCGGTCATGAGAGGCAGGTTAACCGTGGCTAACGCGAGCGGGCCCGGTGCTGTTGGTCACAGCACCGGGCCCGCTCGCTTGCCGTACGACGCGAGCTACTTGGTCCACTCCGACCAGGACATGTTCCAGCCGTTGAGGCCGTTGTCCGGCTGGATCGTCCTGTCGTGCGAGTTCTTCACGACCACTACATCGCCGATGAGCGAGTTGTCGAAGAACCAGCCCGCCGAGGTCTTCTTGCTCCAGGCACCACGCACGTCCTGGAGACCGACGCAGCCATGGCTGGTGTTGGCCGAGCCGAAGACACCGGAGGCGCCCCAGTAGTTGCCGTGGATGAAGGTGCCCGAGGTGGACAGGCGCATCGCGTGCGGCACGTCCTTGATGTCGTACTCGCCGCCGAAGCCGACGGTGTCACCGTTCATCCGGGTCACCTTGAGCTTCTCGCTGATGACCATCTGGCCGTTGTACGTGGTGGTCGCCGGGGCACCCGCCGAGATCGGGATGTTCTTGATCTGCTTGCCGTCGCGGACGACCTTCATCCGGTGCGTGCTCGCGTCGACGTTGCTGACCTGCCTGCGGCCGATCGTGAAGGAGATCGTCTTGGCCTGCTTGCCGTAGACGCCCGGTCGCCCCTCGACGCCGTCGAGGTTGAGCTTCACGGTCACCTTGGTTCCCGCGGCCCAGTACTCCTCGGGGCGGAAGTCGAGGCGGTCGTTGCCGAACCAGTGGCCCTCGATCGGTACGGAAGGCTCGGCCGTCACCTTGATGGCGTTCTCGACCGCTTTCGGGTCGGTAATGCCACGGGTGAAGTGGATCGAGACGGGCATGCCGACGCCGACCGTGGAACCGTCCTCCGGGGTGTACTGCCCGACGAAGGTGTTCTGCGGGACCAGCGTCGTGAAGCTGGTGTCCTTCGCCGACTCACGGCCCTTCGCGTCCTTGGCGACCGCGTGGACCTTGTACTTGGTCGCCGCGGCCAGATGCTGGTCCGGTGTCCAGCTCGTGCCATCCGCCGCGATCTTCCCCTCGACCTCGGCGCCCTTGGGGTCGGCCACCTTCACCGTGGCCAGCTTCCCCTGCTCGGCGGAGATCTTCAGTGCCCCGCTGGTGGCGACGGAGTCCGCGCCGTCCTTCGGCGCAATGGTCACCACGGCCTGCGAGGCGGTGGTGTCGTCGCCCTTCGACCCGCCCTTGCCCGCGCTGCCGGCGTCGTCTCCCCCGCCGCACGCCGTCACCAGCAACAGCAGCGCACCCAGTACCAGAGCCAGCAGTCCGGTGGCCCCTCGCCCGCGCCGTCCGCTGTTCGCCCCGGCCGATGTCCCCGATATCGGCTGCCCGTTCAATGTGCTCGTCTCCCCTCACACGGCCTGGCCCCGCCAAGACCCTGGGAGCCCGCAGGCCCCCGCCCCCGCGCGCTGCACACGCGCGCTCAGCAAAAGATAATCACACCGATCACGGGGAGATGACCCCGCGGATGTCACCGTTCAGTCCCAACTTGTCCCGGGACTCCGCCAGGTGACACGGGGTACAGGCGCTGCGGGGACGGCCGGCCTGTCCGTGTCCTGATCCGCCGGACAGGCCCTGGAGGATCCGACGGGGTCTCAGAGCCTGTCGGGTGACCTCTGATCGGGCGGCCACGGCCTGGCACGCACTCCCCCAAGGCCTTAAGGGCCAGGGGGACCCCCTCGGCGTTGCCGAAATGCCCTGGTAGCTCTTTCCCCGAACTCTCCACTTCGTTCGAGCAGGCAAGGCCCCATCCGAGGCCATCCCGGCGCCTTGGATCCGGCACCGGTGCAGCCGCTCAGTACGGCCAGCACGGCGAGCAGTCCTGCCCAAGTCAGCACGGTGGCCGAACTCGCCACCGCCCTCTTCGCCACGTGGTTCACGTCCCCCCAACGCCGGGGGCCGGCCGGGGGAAACGTGAGTGCGGGCCCCCGCGTGGGCAGAACAGAGGGGAGGACCACACTCGGGGAGCCGCGGCCGGGACGCCGCGCGCTCCCTTTCGGTGCCGGTCCCCATGAGCCGCGGGAGGCGAGCAGGTGTCGAGCGCAGCCGAGCAGCAGGCAGTGCAGGAGACGGGCGCGGAGACCGTGCCGGAGAGCATGCGGGAGGCCGTACAAGGGCGGCCGCCCGCCGTGTGGCCCGGCGCCCCGACGCCGCTCGGGGCTCGCTTCCGGGTGGGCCCCGACGGAGTGGCCGGCACCAATTTCGCGCTCTGGGCGGGCGGCGCGGAGGCCGTCGAGCTCTGCCTCTTCGACGAGGACGGGAGCGAGACACGCCTTGTGCTGACCGAGCTGACCCATGAGATCTGGCACGGCTTCGTGCCGGGCGTGCGGCCGGGGCAGCGGTACGGCTACCGGGTGCACGGCCGCTGGGACCCCTGGACCGGCGCCCGCTGGAACGCGGCGAAGCTGCTCCTCGATCCGTACGCACGGGCCGTGGACGGCTCGTTCACCCTCCCGGCCGAGGTGTACGGCCATGTGAGGGACTGGCCGCACCAACAGGTCGCCGACACCGTGCGCGACGAACGGGACTCCGCTCCGTACGTGCCGAAGGGCGTCGTGGTCCATGACGACGACGACTGGGCGCAGGACCGCCGGCCCAAGACCCCGTGGGCGGACTCCGTCATCTACGAGCTGCATGTACGCGGCTTCACCAAGCTGCACCCCGAAATCCCCGAGGAGCTGCGGGGCACGTACGCGGGTCTCGCCCACCCGGCGGCCATCGGCCATCTGCAGCGGCTCGGGGTCACGGCGGTGGAACTGCTGCCGGTGCATCAGTTCGCCCACGAGGACCATCTGCTCCGGCGCGGCCTGCACAACTACTGGGGCTACAACTCCATCGGCTACTTCGCCCCGCACGCCGACTACTCGGCGAGCGGGACCGCGGGCCGGCAGGTCGGCGAGTTCAAACGGATGGTGCGGGCCCTGCACGACGCCGGGATCGAGGTGATCCTCGATGTGGTCTACAACCACACGGCGGAGGCGAGCGAGCTGGGTCCCATGCTGTCGCTGCGCGGCATCGACAACCGGGGCTACTACCGCCTCCAGTCCGACGCCCGCAGATACGCGGACTACACCGGCTGCGGCAACACCCTGCATGTGGTCCAGCCGCACGTCCTGCGGCTGATCACGGACTCGCTGCGCTACTGGGTCACGGAGATGGGCGTCGACGGCTTCCGCTTCGATCTGGCGGCCGCGCTGGCCCGCTCGATGCACGACGTCGACATGCTCTCCCCCTTCCTCGCGGTGATCGCCCAGGACCCGGTGCTGCGCCGGGTGAAGCTGATCGCCGAGCCGTGGGACGTCGGCAACGGCGGCTACCAGGTGGGCGCCTTCCCTCCGCTGTGGACAGAGTGGAACGACCGCTACCGGGACGCCGTACGGGACTTCTGGCGCGGCGCCCTGCCCGATGTACGGGATCTCGGCTACCGGCTGACCGGATCCAGCGATCTGTACGCGTGGGGCGGCCGGCGCCCGTACGCCTCGGTCAACTTCGTCACCGCGCACGACGGCTTCACCCTGCGCGATCTGGTCAGCTACGAGCAGAAGCACAACGAGGCCAACGGCGAGGGCAACCGGGACGGCACCTCGGACAACCGGGCCTGGAACTGCGGCGCCGAGGGCGAGAGCGACGACCCCGGGGTCAATGCGCTGCGCCGCCGTCAGCTGCGCAATCTGCTCACCACACTGCTGCTGTCGACGGGTGTGCCGATGCTGGTCGCGGGCGACGAGATGGGCCGTACGCAGGGCGGCAACAACAACGCGTACTGCCAGGACAACGACGTCAGCTGGCTGGACTGGTCCCTGCTCGACCAGCCCGGATGGCGGGCGCTGACCGAGCTGACCTCCCGGGTGCTCACCCTGCGCCGCACCCACCCGGTGCTGCGCCGCCGCGCCTTCTTCTCCGGACGGGCGCAGGCGGCGGACGGGCTGCGGGACCTGGCGTGGTTCACCCGGCAGGGGGCGGAGATGACGGAGGAGGACTGGTACGCACCGGCCGCGACGGTCGGGCTCTATCTCTCCGGACGCGACATCCCCGGCCGGGACGCGCGCGGCGAACAGGTCACGGACGACAGCTTCCTGGCGATCCTGCACGCGGACCACCGGCCGAGCGACTTCGGGCTCCCAGGGCCGCCGTGGGCGCAGAGTTACGAACTGGTCCTGGACACCTCACGGGAGGACCAGGCCGTGGCACCCGGCACCGTCCACCGGGGCGGCGGGCTGCTGACCGTACCGGCCAGGTCGGTGCTGCTGCTGCGGGTCAGGGAGTGAGGGGCACTCAGCCGCCCCGGGGTCAGCCGAGGATGCCCCGGTCGTAGCCGACCGCGACGGCGGCGGCCCGGTCCTTGGCGCCCAGCTTGGCGAAGATATGGGTGAGGTGGGTCTTCACCGTGGCCTCGCTGATGAACAGCTCGGCGGCTATCTCACGGTTCGAGGTGCCCTTCGCGACGAGTTCGAGCACCTCGCGCTCGCGGCCCGACAGCGACTCGTTGCCCTGCGCCGCCGGGGTGCGCACCCGTGAGATCAGTCGGGAGGCGACGGCGGGCGAGAGCACGGTCCGGCCGTCGGCAGCGGCGCGGACTGCGTTGAACAGCTCCTCGCGGGGCGCGTCCTTGAGCAGATAGCCGGTCGCGCCGGCCTCGATCGCGGGGAGAGTGTCGGAGTCGGTGTCGTACGTGGTCAGGACGAGCACCTTGGACCGGGCGCCGCGCCCGGTCAGTTCGGCGATGGCGGCGACTCCGCCGCCGCCCGGCATCCGCAGATCCATCAGGACGACATCGGGGTCGAGCCGGGCCACGAGGTCGACGCCCTCCACCCCGTTCGACGCCTCCCCGAGGACCCGGAAGCCGGGGGCCGAATCGAACATGCCGCGCAGACCGTCCCGTACGACGGGGTGGTCGTCGACGACGACGAGTGTGATGACGCGTGCGGAATCCTCAGCCATGGCAGGCCAACCGTACTGGTCATCGGCTGTGCTGAACCAGCGGCACCCGGGCGCAGACCGCCGTGCCGCGGCCCGGCTCCGTCTCCACCTCGACGGTGCCCGCGATGCGTTCGGCGCGGGCCCGCATGCCGCCGAGCCCGAAACCGCCCGCGCCGCTGTACGGCGGCAGGGCGGCCGGGTCGAAGCCGCGGCCGTCGTCCCGTACGTCCAGGGTGAGTTCGTCGCCCATGAAGGACAGGGTGATGCCGACCCGTGAGGCCCCGGCGTGGCGGCCGGCGTTGGCGAGGGCTTCCTCGGCGATACGGAGCAGGGTGGCGGCTATCTCGTCGTGGAGCGGCTCGACGGTACCGGTGACGGTGAACTCGGCCCGGACCGCGTGGCGTTCGGCCCAGTCGGCGACCGTCTTCTTCAGCGCGCCCGGAAGGTCGTCGTGCTCCAGTGCGGCGGGGACCAGATCGTGTACCGAGCGGCGCGCCTCCCCCAGGCTGTGTCGGGCGAGGGCGGCGGCGCGGTCGAGGTGCTGCCGGGCCAGGGCAGGGTCGGTGCCGGCGATCGAGGTCACCACCTGGAGCTGGGCGATGATGCCGGTCAGGCCCTGCGCGAGAGTGTCGTGGATCTCGGCGGCGAGCCGACGACGCTCGTCGGCGACGCCCGCTTCGCGGGCCTGGACGAGGAGTTGGGCGTGCAGGCCCGCGTTCTCCGCCATGGCCTGTTCGAGGCGGGCGTTGGCGGACTCCAGTTCGGCGATGGTGTCGGCCTGGGTGCGGGCGTGCTCGGCCTCCCGGTCGCCGATCTGGGCGAACACCATGGTGAGGGTGGCGTGCAGGGCGAGAAGGATGCCGAAGGCGATCCAGTTCATGAGGGAGACCGGCGGCAGGCCGCTGCCGCACTGCGAGCCCGCCATGATGACGGCGGTGGCCAGCAGCCCGGCTCTGACAGCCCGGTGCGGAAGCAGTCGGCCGGCGTCGAAGTAGCCGAGAACCGCGAACATGGAGAAGAACGGATTGCACCAGGTCAGTGCGAAGGCGAGCAACAAGCGGGCGACGAAGTAGAACTGCGCCGCCCGCGACTTCGGGGGAACACTCGGCCGGGCCCGCCCCCACCAGAGCTGGAGGACGAGCGCCACCGGGACCAGCACCGCGGTGGCGTACACGTCCGAGCGGGACATGATGAGGTCGGCGGACACCGCCGAGACTGCGGTGCCCAGGCCGAGCAGACCGTACGGCCCGTACCGGAAGAACCGTTCCCCCAACTGCACGACCGCCGTCGGTCCGGTGGTGCTCGCCTTTGTCATGTCCCCCGTGTCCATGGGTGAAGTCTCCCCCGGAACGGTCACTCCCATCGAAACAGACGGGTCGCCAGCAGGGTCACCAGGGCCGCCCACAGGGCCATCACGCCCAGCTGGGCCCAGCCGGGCCAGCCGCCGGACGCCGCCCGGTCCAGCGCCTGGGAGGCCGCGCCGAACGGGGTGACCTGAACGATGCGCCGGAGGGTGTCGGGCATGGTCTGCACCGGGATCCAGACCCCGGCGGTGAACATCATCACGAGGTAGACGACCGAGCCGATGGCGGCGGAGGCCTTGGTGGTGCGGGAGAGCGCGCAGAGCAGTGCGCCGAGGGCGAGGACACTCGCCGTCGCCAGGAGCAGCGCCAGGACATAGCCGAAGGGCTGTCCGGGCAGCGTGACGTGGAAGGCGGTCCGGCCGACGGCCATCACCAGCGCGGCGGAGCCGAGGGCCGCGGCGCCGTGCAGGGCGATCTGCGAGGTGAGCAGGGCGGACGGCCGTACCGGAGTGGTCGACATGCGGCGCAGGATCCCGCGCTCGCGGTAGCCGGTGAGGACGGGCGGCATGGCCTGCAGCCCGGACATGATCATGGCGAGCAGCACCGACACCGGTACGTACAGATCGATGACGCGGCGGCCGCCGAGTGCGTCGTCGGGGTCCCGGAAGGACGGGATCAGGCCGAGGATCGTCAGCAGCACGGTCGGGAAGACGAGGATCCAGAACAGGCTGCCGGGCTCGCGGAGGAAGAGCCGTGTCTCGGCCCTGAGTACCGCTGCCCATGGGCTGGGTGCGTCCATCGCCTTGGCCGGGTTCGCCGTGGTCATCTCAGGCCGCCTGTTCTGTGAGGTCGAGGAAGGCGTCGTCGAGCGTTGCCTCGGTGACGCGGAGTTGGTGCGCGGTGATGCGGTGGCGGGCCAGCAGCGAGATCATCGCGTTGACCGTCTCGTCGGTGCCGTTGATGACGAACCGGCCGTCGTTCTGCTCGACGGAGACCGCCCCGGGCAGCCGGCCCAGCTCGGTGTCGTCGAGCGGCTGTGACGGCGTGAAGGAGATGACCGTGGTGCTGCCGGCCCCGCTGATCAGGCCGGACGGGGTGTCGAGGGCGACGACCTTTCCCTTGTCGATCACGGCGACACGGTCGCAGAGCCGGCTGGCCTCTTCCATGAAGTGGGTGACCAGAAGGACCGTCACGCCGCTGTCGCGTACGTCCTCGATCAGCTTCCAGGTGTCCCGGCGGGCCCGCGGGTCCAGACCCGTGGTCAGCTCGTCGAGGACCACGACGCGCGGGTTGCCGACCAGGGCGAGCGCGATCGACAGCCGCTGCTTCTGGCCGCCGGACAGTTTGGCGAACCTGGTGCCGTACTTGGTGTGCAGACCGAGCCGTTCGGCCAGCGCGCGCCAGTCGGCGGGTTCCGGGTAGAAGGCGTTGTACAGCTCCAGCGCCTCGGCCACGGTCAGCTTGGGCTGGAGTTCGCTCTCCTGGAGTTGCGCGCCCAGCAGCCGGGTGACCCGGTCGTGGTCGGCGACGGGGTCGAGACCGGCCACGCGGACCGTACCGGCGTCGGGAACCCGCAGCCCCTCGACGCACTCGACGGTGGTGGTCTTGCCCGCACCGTTGGGTCCGAGGATCCCGAAGATCTCCCCCTCGTCGACGGCGAAACTCACTCCGTCCACGGCGGGGCGCCCGGCGTAGGCCTTGTGCACCCCGTTCACTTCGATGATTGCCATGCCTACGAGAATCGTGTCGCGGGGACCGGCGCACCATCGTCCATCGCGCTCGAAGCGGCATCGGCCGATCGGTTGATACGGGGTACGACCAGCGGTCCGCAGAGCCTGGTACGGGGCTCCGCCACCGCCGGACGGCCGAAAAACCACATGAGCGATGTCAGTGGTGAACCGTAGGCTCGCCTGTGATGCCCGAATCACATGTAGAGCCCAAGGACCGGTCCACCGCGCGCTCCCTGCTGCGGTTGTGGCCCTATGTGAAGCCGGTACGCAAGCGCCTGTTCGGCGCGGCTCTGGTCGCGATAGTCGCTTCCTGTACCGGCCTGGTGATCCCTCTCGTACTGAAGTGGATCGTCGACGGCCCGGTGGCCGGCCGCGACCCGGGCGGCGTCTGGCTCGGCGCGCTGTATCTGCTGTTGCTGGGCCTCTCCGAGGCCGCGCTCTTCGGGGTGCGACGGTGGATGGTGGCCCGGCCGCTGGCGGGGGTCGAAGCGGCGATGCGGGCCGACCTGTACCGGCATCTGCAGCGGCTGCCGGTGGCGTTCCACGACCGCTGGCCGTCGGGGCAGTTGCTCTCGCGCGGGACCACGGACCTGATGCTGGTGCGCATGTTCCTGGCTTTTCCCCTGACCTTCCTGCTGGTCAACGGAACGACGATCCTGATCGGTTTCATCATTCTGCTGATGCAGCAGTGGACGCTGGGACTGGTGCTGCTCGCCCCGGTGGTCCCGTTGGTGATTCTCTGCTCGGTCTTCGAGACGAAGTACTCGCTCGTGGCGCGCAAGGCGCAGGATCAGGTCGGCGATCTGACGACGGTCGTCGAGGAGAGCGTGCTCGGCATCCGCATCATCAAGGGCTTCGGCCGGCACCGCAGCCAGGCCCTCGCGTTCCGTGCCCTCTCGCAGCGGCTTCGAAGCACGGAGCTGGGCAAGGCCCGCCTCCTCGCGGGCATCTGGGCCGCCATCACCACGATCCCCGAGCTGGCCATCGGGGCGGCGCTGGTCCTCGGCACGGTCCAGGTCGCGGACGGCGGGCTCTCGGCGGGCACGCTGGTCGCCTTCCTGTCCACGGCGCTCGCGCTGCGGTGGCCGATCGAGTCGATCGGCTTCCTGTTGGCGATGAGCCAGGAGTCGGCGACAGCGACCGAGCGGTTCTTCGAAGTGATGGATGTGGCCGAGGAGGACGACACGGCCGCCGACGACGGCGGCGCGCCGAAGGACCCGGCCGGTCAGGGCGAAATGGTCTTCGAGGGGGTGGAGTTCCGCTACCCCGACGCCGAGGCCGGCTCCGTACCCGTACTGTCCCGGATCGATCTGCGCATCCGCCCCGGCGAGACGATGGCCCTGGTCGGGGCCACGGGTTCCGGGAAGACGACGCTCACCGCGCTCGTGCCGCGGCTGCACGAGGCGACCGCGGGGCGGATCACGCTGGACGGCAGGGACATCACCGCCATGCCCCGCCAGGAGCTGCGCGAACTGGTGTCCGTGGCCTTCGAGGAGCCGACGCTCTTCTCGGCGAGCGTCGGGGAGAACGTGCTGATGGGCGCCGAAGGCGCCGGGGAGGAAGAGCTGCGGCGGGCGCTCGCGGTCGCGCAGGCCGACTTCGTGTACGACCTGCCCGAGGGCATCGGCACCCAGGTCGGCGAACAGGGGCTCAGTCTCTCCGGCGGACAGCGGCAGCGGCTCGCGCTGGCCCGCGCCGTGGTGGGCCGGCCACGTTTCCTGGTGCTCGACGATCCGCTCTCCGCCCTGGATGTGCACACGGAGGCGCTGGTGGAGGCCGCCCTGCGGCAGGTGCTTGAGGAGACGACGGCGATCGTCGTCGCGCACCGTCCGTCCACCGTGATGCTGGCGGACCGGGTGGCGCTGCTGTCGGAGGGCCGGATCACCGCTGTCGGCACCCATCAGGAACTGCTGCGCGACAGTGCGGAGTACGCCTGGCTGATGGCGGGCGCCGGAAGCACACAGGAGGGTGTCTTGGCCGAGGACGCCTTCCCCGACCCGTCCGACGAGGACCGCCTTGTGCCGGACGTCCCTGCCGAGAAGGGCCGCACCCGATGACGAGTACGACGACGACCGGGCCCGCCGACCGGCGCGATGCGCGGAAGAAGCCCGAGGGCCCGTCCCCCTCCGACGGCGCCGGGGATCAGTTCGACCGGGACGATCTGCCCACCCCCCGTGGTGCGACCCGCACACTGCTGATGTCGCTGCTCCGGCCGCACCGGGGCCGGGTGATGGTGTCCGCGCTGTTGCTGCTGATCCAGCAGGCGGCGGTACAGACGGGCCCGTTGCTCGTCGCCTACGCCATCGACAGCGGTGTGCCCGCCTTCCGGGACAAGGACTACGGGCCGCTGATCGCGGTGGCCGTGGGGTACGCGCTGTGCTCGGCGGCCGCGGGGGGCATGCAGTACGCGTTCATCCGGGCCTCCGCCCGGATCAACCAGGATGTGCTGCTCGATCTGCGCGGGCGGATCTTTCGCCATGCACAGGCGTTGAGCGTGGACTTCCATGAGCGCTACACCTCGGGCCGGCTGATCTCCCGCTCCACCACGGATGTGGAGTCGCTGCGGGAACTGCTCAGCGAGGGACTGCAGGAACTGATCGGCATCGTCCTGTCCTTCGTCTCCATCTCGCTGGTGCTCCTCTGGCTGGACTTCGGTCTCGGCGCGGTCGCGGTGCTCTCCTTCGTGCCCCTGTATCTGCTGGTACGGCTCTACCGGCAGCGGGCCGGACTGCTCTACGCGGCGCGGTCGACGGCGATCGCCGCGGTCATCGTGAAGTTCGCCGAGTCGATGAACGGCATCCGTCCCGTCCAGGCCTTCCGCCGCGAGCGCATCAACGACAGGCACTTCGAGGACCTCAACAGCACACACGCCTGGAAGAACGGCGGCGCGATGCTGGAGATGGCGCGCTATGTCGTCGGCTCCCGGCTGGTCGCCAACACGGCTGTCGCCGGGATCGTGCTGTGGGGTGCGTACCGCGTGGCTTCGGGCACCCTGGCACTCGGTGTGCTGGCTGCGGCCGTGCTCTATCTGCGTCGGCTGTACGACCCGATCGACCGGCTCGGCATGTTCCTCAACTCCTACCAGTCGGCCGCGGCTTCGCTGGAGAAGATCGCGGGACTGCTCGACCAGACCCCTTCCGTCCCCGAGACATCGGATCCGCGGGAGCTGCCCGCCCTCACGGGTGATCACCCGGGCCGCGAGGTCGTCTTCGACTCGGTGCGGTTCGCCTACCGGACGGGCGGCGAGGTGCTGCCCCGCTTCGATCTGACGGTCCCGGCCGGCCAGACCGTGGCCGTGGTCGGTTCGACGGGCGCCGGCAAGTCGACGCTCGCCAAGCTGCTGGCCCGCTTCTACGACCCGACCGACGGCCGGGTGCTGCTGGACGGGACCGATCTGCGGGACCTGGCCGTGCCCGAGCTGCGACGGGGTGTGGTGATGGTGACCCAGGAGGCGTTCCTGTTCTCCGGGACCGTCGCCGAGAACATCGCGATCGGCAGCCCCGACGCGACCCGTGAGGAGATCGAGCAGGCCGCCAAGGCGATCGGCGCACACGATTTCATCGCCGGACTGCCCGAGGGATACGACACGGACGTACGCAAGAGGGGTGGCCGGATCTCGGCCGGTCAACGCCAGTTGGTCGCGTTCGCACGGGCGCTTCTGGCGAACCCGGCGGTGCTGATCCTCGACGAGGCGACGAGCTCCCTGGACATCCCCGGCGAACGGGCGGTGCAGCGGGCCATGGACACGGTGCTGCACGGCCGCACCGCGGTCGTGATCGCGCACCGTCTGTCGACCGTGGAGATCGCGGACCGGGTCCTGGTGATGGAGCACGGGCGCATCGTGGAGGACGGTGCCCCGTCCGAACTCATCGGCGGCACGGGCCGCTTCGCCGGACTCCACCGGGCGTGGCGGGAGAGCCTGGCGTGACGGGGAGGGCGTAGGGCTCGGTTCCGGCGCGTGCGCCGGGCGGGGCCCGCCCCTCGCCTGCGCCACTCGGCGCGCGCGATCGGGCCGGAGCTGGTCTGCTGATTCCGGGGGCCGTCCACCCGCACTCCGGAGAGATCCAGATGAACGTCTATCGAGCCGCGCAGGTCACCGCCGCCGGCGGTCCGTTCGAGATCGTCGAGCGCGAGATGCCGCAGCCGGGCCCCTGCCACGTACGGGTGGCCGTGGATGCCTGCGGGGTCTGCCACAGTGACTCCCTCTTCGTGGACGACGCGGTTCCGGGCGTACGGTTCCCGCTGGTCCCCGGGCATGAGATCGCCGGGCGGATCGAGGAGCTCGGTGAGGGGACCCAGAACGCCTGGCAGGTGGGCGACCGCGTGGCGGTGGGCTGGTTCGGCGGCAGCTGTGGCCACTGCACACCCTGCAGGCAGGGCGACTTCGTCGTGTGCCGGAACCTGAAGGTTCCCGGATGGGCGTACGACGGGGGCTACGCCGAGACGGTGATCGCACCGTCGGACGCCCTGGCCCGGATCCCCGAAGCACTGGCGGCGACCGATGCGGCGCCCATGGCCTGCGCGGGAGTGACCACGTACAACGGGCTGCGGCGCAGCTCCGCCCGGCCGGGTGACCTGGTCGCCGTGCTCGGCATCGGCGGGCTCGGCCACCTGGGGGTGCAGTACGCGGCCGCGATGGGCTTCGAGACCGTGGCCATCGCCCGCGGAGCCGCCAAGGCCGACTTCGCCAAGGAGCTCGGCGCGCACCACTACATCGACAGCACGGCGGACACCTCCGTCGCGGACGCGCTGCAGGCCCTCGGCGGCGCCAGGGCCGTCCTGGCCACCGCCGCCAACTCCGGGGCCATCACGGCGACCGTGGAAGGGCTCGCCCCCCGCGGTGAGCTGGTGGTCATCGGCGCGGACCCCGAGCCGCTGGGAATCAGCCCGGCTCAGCTGCTCATGAGCGGCAAGGTCGTCCGGGGCCACCCGTCAGGCACCGCGCAGGACGTACAGGACACCATGGCGTTCAGCGCGCTGCACGGAATCCGCCCGATGACCGAGACCGTGCCGCTGGACGGGGCTACCGAGGCGTACCGGAAGATGATGTCCGGTGCCGCCCGCTTCCGGATGGTACTCACCACCCGCTGACGCACCCGGCTCCGCACGGGGTGGCGGCACTTCACCGCGGCCGTCGCTTCTCCTCGGTACGGGCTCCGCTCCCCGCTCCGTCGGCCGGTACGGAGCCCGTACCCCGGAGCAGGGCGACGGAGAGAACGGCGGCACCGGCCATCGCGACTGCGGCACCGGCCGCGGCCATGTTCATGCAGTGGGTGAAGGCCCGGAAAGCGGCGGAGAGCACCGTTTCCCGCAGCTGGTACGGAAGCTGCCGGGCCACCGCGACCGCGCCTGACAGGGTCTCCCGCGCGGCGTCGGGTACGGCAGGCACCGTACTGCTCATGCCCCGGCCGTACACGGCGGCGCCGACCGAACCGAGCAGCGCCATCCCCAGGGCGCCTACCGGCACCGGGCCACGCGTTCGGCGGCCAGAGAGGTGCGGACCATCGCCACCCGTACCGCCGGGCCTCCTATGCCGCACTTGATGACGTAGAAGAGGAAGATATTGGTCGAGGTCACGGCAAGCGCGTACACGTAGGCGTCGTGAAGTATCTCCAGGTACAGGAAGGTGCCGATGGTGAGCACGGCCGTGGCGTAGAAGAGCGAGGTCGGCACCCACTGGGTAAGCGCGGAGAGCCCGGTGATCTTGCCGTCCTCACCCGGGACCGTACTGAGGCCGAGCCGGCGCGAACGGGCGATGACGGCACGGACGTAGGCGAGGACCAGGAAGTTCGCGAGACAGGTCAGGCACTGCCCGATCGCGGAGTTGAGGGGCCACCAGCGGGGTTCGACGAGGGTGATCGCCAGGACGAGCAGGCAGGGCACGACGGCCATGGCCCGCATGACCACCTCGGCCGCCAGGGCCAGTCGGCTCAGCCCGCCGGCCCGCCGTCCGATGGTGAGCGGTGTGAGGCCGGAGAACAGGGTCTGGTAGTACTTCGGCGCCGCGATGGCGTAGGAGAGCCCGACCATCCGGGCCGGGAGGTTGGCCCGCCAGTCCGGCAGTTGATAGTCGGCGTGCCGCCATGAGTCGACGATCGGGAGCCCGTCGCTGCCGCCGTCGAGGTGCTGCACCAGTTCCACCAGCTTGTTGCCCCAGTCGAGCTCGAAGTCTCGCAGCAGCCAGGTGATGACGGTGGTGTTCGTCACCGCCCAGATCAGGGCGGACACCATCGACCAGACGAGCAGCCAGGTGGCGAAGGGTCTGCGGTGTGCATCGGGGCGGACGCTCTGCTGCCGGTACATCCGCCACAGCCGCCACTCCCGGCCCGGGTCCCCGGACAGGGGGCGCAGCAGCCCCGGCAGCGCCCGCCAGCCGGTCTCGGTCCGCAGATCGGACTCGCCGTTCTCGGCGGCCTGTGCCATCTCCAGTTCGGCAAGAAAAGCGCTCTTCAACTCGCTGAAGGAGAAAGTATGTTCCGTGCCGGTGGTGAATACGAGCAGTCGGCGCGCCGGGTCGGCGTCGATCAGGTCCTCGATGAAGCGCGCCAGTTGCACGGCGCGCATGTAGAAGATGTCCGGGACGACGCCGTCGGTGTCGGCGCGGCCGGCGCCGAAGAGGATCAGCAGTCGGCCGAGCGAGTAGAGGTCGGCGCGGGCGATCTCGCTGTCGCCGGCCCTGACCTCCGGGGCGATGCAGGAGGACTCGATGCCGGAGGTGCCGGTGATGGTGTGGGTGTAGAGGTAGTTGCGTCCGAGGTCGATGAGTCTGAACGCGCCGTCGGTTTCGGACACGATGATGTTGGACGGGGAGAGGTCGGCGTGCACGCCCTTGAGGCGGCCGTGCACGGGGGCGTCCCGTGCGATGCGTTGCAGATCCTCCAGCGCCTCGAAGAGCAGCACCCCTTTCTCCTGGAGCCGGTCAAGCCGGAGCGAGAGCGCCCGGCCCGTACCGGCCGTGTGCGGATCCCACTCCTCGCGGAGGATTTCCGCGAGCGTCCTGCCCTCGATGAAGTCCATCAGGATCCAGCTGTCGAAGCTGGCCCAGACGCGCACCAGGTGCCGTGAGCCGATGTCGGCGGTGCCGTACGTCTCGGCGTACTCGCGCGTGGCGCGGGTGAGGGTCGGGATCCTGGTGAACGGGTACAGGATCAGCTTGAGGGCGAACTCCGGGCGGGTGCCGTGCACGGCGCCCGCCGTGGTGCCGCGCAGGATCACCGAGGTGCTGCCGTGCCGGTGGAACCGCAACTCCCGTCGCATCGCCTGCCATTCGCGCTCGGCGGGCTCCATGGCCGCGTCCGCGCGACGCCGTCCGGGGCGAGACCCCGGGTGGTAGATCTCGGCGACGGCCTCCGCGACCGCCTCCTCCGCGACGAGCACGTCGCAGACGGCGCCGCAGTCGTGTGTCAGGGCCCGGCCGTCGCCGTGGCCGGGGCCGGGCGGAGGCTGCGGGAGCGAGCGCTGGGCCTCGGATTCGGCAAGGCCCAGCAGGGTCAGCAGGTACAGGCCGGCGAAGCCGAAAAGTTCGGCCTGGCCCGCCCGGCGTCGTTCGCTCTGCGCGCGGTGGCCCAGGCACCAGGCGGTCAGGCCGGTAATCGTGTCCCGTCGGCCGCCGGGCCCGAATCGGTCGTCGAAGGAGCGCTCGTCCAGCGGAATGTCCTGCAGCAGGCGCCGCCACGAGGTGAGGCGGCGGGCCCGTTGCCGGGCGGTCTCCGATGCGCCGTCGGCGGGCAGTTGCAGCAGGTCCCGTAACCGTGCCAGGTGCCGTTCGCTATGCCCCGTCAGCTCGCGCAGTGCCGCGACCAGCAGGTCCGGTGTCACGCCTCGGTTCTCCATTCGCGGTGTCCACCACCATCAGTCTCGGCATGGTTCGGATGCTTCCGTGGCGGATCAGCTCGACGGACCGCCTCTCGGTGGCGCAGAAGGCGATCCCGTACGCCATGCGCGCACTGTCGAGGAGCCGGCGCTGGTTCAGCTCGTGCCGCTTGAGTTCGGGCATCCAGGGCAGCGGCGCCAGATCGAGGACGTACGGCGCGCCGGCCTCCGGGGCCGTACGCATCCGGCGCAGCCAGTCCTGGTCCGTGTGTTTCCGGCGGATCGCCGCCAGGTAGCCGTGGCCGAGACCGGTGCGCATCCGCTCCAGGTGCAGGCAGGTGAGGCGGTGCAGCAGGGAGATCTCACCGGCGGTCGACCGCATCGGGCGGGTGCTGAGGGAGAGGATGTGCGTGCAGCCGTCGTCGATCGCGAGCCGGAACGGCAGGGCAGTGAGCACCCCACCGTCGACGGCGCGCCGTCCGTCGGGCGTCGGGACCGTGCCGGGCAGCGCGATGGGCAGCCAGGCGGAGGCGCGCAGCGCGGCCTTGAGGTCCTGGCGGGAGGTGAAGTCCCGCAGCACGACGGTCCGCAGGGCGTCGACGTCGGTGACCGGCACGGCCAGCGGTATCGGCGACCTGATGACCGCCTCGTAGTCGAGGGGCTTGACCCGTTCCATGACGCGGTCGAAGGAGTACGACAGGTCCAGGATCGGGCGCCGCCGCAACACCCGGGAGAAGTCGACGAACTGTTTGGTCGCCAGGTCGTCGTAGTAGATCGACAGCGGATACCAGGTCTGCCCGGCAAGGAAGTAGGCGCCGTTGATGCCGCCCGATGAGCAGCCGTACACCACGTCGAAGGCGTTCTGGTAGCCGTAGTCCTCCAGTTGGGACAGCATCGCCGCGGAGATCACCCCTCGCATGCCGCCGCCCTCCACGGCGAGGGCCACTCTGGCCCCGTCGTCACGCCGCCCCGGCAGGCTCCCGGAGGCGCGCCGGGCGCGCAGGATCTCCAGAACGGGGTGGGCCGGATCCCAGTACTCGGCCCCGCTCCCGGCATCACGCACCCGCATGGCACCACCCCCCGGCTGGACCATGCCCAGGTTCTCCCGCCATCACACGCCACGGCGGTACCGCGCGCAGAGTGCCTGGCGGCGATACGGGAGACCGTCCGCGAAAGTCCCGTCCCCCGAGGTGTGTCGAGGAGCGGGGCTTTCTGCTTGCTTCCGTCCGTAGCGCCGGATGACCGCGCCGGATGACCGCACCCCGCGACCGACGGGGCACAGGACATGGGGCCTGAAGTCACCGTCCGGTGACTCCGGTCGTGTACAGGCACCACCCGCGGCGCCCCGTACGCACCACTCGCGCGCGCCCAAGGGCCGTACGCGCACCGCAACAACCTCCGGCACCGAACCTCGGGCGGTACAAGGCACCGGGCCGAGCCGTCCAACCTCGAGTAAAGGGAAAGAAATCAGCCACATCCCATCACCATCTCGGCCAGCGGCGACCACCCGACACCGGACCCGCTGTTCGAATACGGCCGATTCGGGCCCGCCCCGCCCCTCTCCCCGAATTCCGGCCGCGCGGACCTCCTACGACATCGCGATGGCGATCGGCGAAACGTCCGCTTAACGAACATGACCTTTCCGGCAACGAACGAGTTCCGGCCAAGTTGTTGACGCGGTCCTGACAGGAACGGCTTCCGGCTGACACTCTTCACCCCGTTCCGCGCACTTCTCGTTCTTCCCGTCGGCTCACCCTGCCGCCGGTACCCCCCTCGCAGAAGGAGTCCGCGTGAGATCCACGCCCAGCCGTCGTGCCACCGCGACCGGCGCTCTGATAGCCGCAGCAGCCCTCCTCGCCGTCGGAGTCCAGACCGGTACGGCCACTGCCACTCCCGGCAGCGCCACCGCGGCGGTACCGGCGGCCGCCGGCGCCGACCACGGTGCCCTGGCCAAGCAGCTCACCCCGTCCAAGCGCGCCGAGCTGATCCGCGAGGCCGACGCGACCAAGGCGGCCACGGCCAAGGAGCTCGGTCTCGGCTCTCAGGAGAAGCTCGTCGTCAAGGACGTCATCCAGGACAACGACGGCACCACGCACACGCGTTACGAACGCACCTTCGCCGGACTTCCGGTGCTCGGTGGCGACCTTGTCGTCCAGGAGACCAAGTCCGGGGCGACCGAGAGCGTCACCAAGGCGTCCAAGGTCACCAGCGGCCAGCTGAAGGCCGTCGACACGACGGCCGATGTCGCGCCCGCCGTCGCCGAGAAGCAGGCACTCGGGCTCGCCAAGGCCGACGGCTCCAAGAAGACCGAGGCCGACCGGGCACCCCGCAAGGTGGTCTGGATGGCGCAGGGCAAGCCGCAGCTCGCCTACGAGACCGTCGTCGGCGGGCTCCAGGAGGACGGCACCCCGAACCAGCTGCACGTCATCACCGACGCCACCACCGGCGCGAAGCTGTACGAGTGGCAGGGCATCGAGAACGGCACCGGGAACACCGAGTACAGCGGCCAGGTCACCCTCGGCACCGCACCGTCGTACACGCTGACCGACACGGGCCGCGGCAACCACAAGACGTACAACCTGAACCACGGCTCCTCCGGCACCGGGACGCTGTTCTCCAAGTCCACCGACGTCTGGGGCGACGGCACCCCGCAGAACGCCGAGACCGCCGGCGCGGACGCGCACTACGGCGCGGCCGAGACCTGGGACTACTACAAGAACGTGCAGGGCCGCACCGGTATCCGGGGCGACGGCGTCGGTGCGTACTCCCGCGTGCACTACGGCAACAACTACGTCAACGCCTTCTGGGACGACAGCTGCTTCTGCATGACGTACGGCGACGGCAGCGGCAACGCGAACCCGCTGACCTCCCTCGACGTGGCGGCGCACGAGATGACGCACGGTGTCACCTCCGCCACCGCCGACCTGGTCTACAGCGGTGAGTCCGGTGGCCTCAACGAGGCGACCAGTGACATCTTCGCCACCGCGGTCGAGTTCTACGCCAACAACGCCACCGACAAGGGCGACTACCTCATCGGTGAGAAGATCGACATCAACGGCGACGGCACCCCGCTGCGCTACCAGGACAAGCCCAGCAAGGACGGCGCGTCCAAGGACTCGTGGTACTCGGGCATCGGCAACGTCGACGTCCACTACTCCTCGGGCCCGGCGAACCACTTCTTCTACCTGCTCTCCGAGGGCAGCGGCGCCAAGGTCATCGACGGCGTCTCGTACGACTCCCCGACCTCCGACGGTCTGCCGGTGACCGGCATCGGCCGCGACAAGGCCGCCCTGATCTGGTTCAAGGCGCTCACCACCAAGTTCACCTCCACGACGAACTACGCGGCGGCCCGCACCGGCACCCTCGCCGCGGCCGGTGAGCTGTACGGCACGACCAGCGCCGAGTACAAGTCCGTCGCCGACGCCTGGGCCGGCATCAACGTCGGCCAGCGCCCCGGTGGCGGCACCGACCCCGGCGGCACGGTCTTCGAGAACACCACCGCCGTCGCCATCCCGGACGGCGGCTCGGCCGTCACCAGCTCGGTCAACGTCACCGGCCGCACGGGCAACGCGCCCAGCACCCTCAAGGTCGGCGTGGACATCACCCACACCTGGCGCGGTGACCTGGTCATCGACCTCGTCGCCCCGGACGGCACGGCCTACCGGCTGAAGAACTCCTCGGCCGGCGACTCGGCGGACAACGTCCAGACGACCTACACGGTCAACGCCTCGTCCGAGGTGGCCAACGGCACCTGGAAGCTGAAGGTCCAGGACGTCTACTCGGGTGACACCGGAAAGATCAACAGCTTCAAGCTGACCTTCTGAACCCGGAGCCGGACCTGATCCGGCACAGCCGCCCGGGAGGAGCGCACGCTCCTCCCGGGCGGTTTCCTGTTCGCGGCAGGCTCGGGCCAGTTGTGACGATCCCCAGAAACCGCCCGCGGGTGCCGGGCCCCACAGGACGGTACGTCAGCGCATCAGCAGACCCGCGCCGTCACCCATCGACTCCGTGGGCAGTGCCACCAGGCCGAGTTCCGCGCTGGTCGCCAGCAGCGGATGTGCGGGAAGCACCCGCACCGTGTAGCCGTACGGCCCGGTGCGATCGAGGGCCAGCGGACCGTCGTACAGCCAGCGGCCCTCCAGGTCCTGGCCCCCGGCGGGCTTCAGCGGGAAGACCTGGGCGTCCGAGATCCCGTCGGCGGCGTCCACCCGGCCGGCCACCGCCTGGACCTCCACATCGGCCGGCTCCAGCACCCCGAGGGCGATCCGCACCCGCAGCACCAGCGTCGACCCCAGCTCGGCCGAGCCGCCCGCCGTGTTGGGCGCCACGGCCTCCACGTGGTCGACGGCTACGCGCGGCCAGGCGGCGCGGACCCTGGCCTTCCAGTCGGCGAGCTGCCGGGCCGTACCGGGATCCAGCGCACGCTGGGCGATCGCGGCGGGCGCGTACAGCCGCTCCACATACTCGGACACCATGCGACCTGCCAGAACCTTGGGCCCGAGGGTGCCCAGCGTGCGGCGGACCATCTCGATCCAGCGCTCGGGGAGCCCTTCGCCGCCCCGGTCGTAGAAGCGCGGCGCGACCCTGTCCTCGATCAGCTCGTAGAGGGCGCCCGCCTCCAGATCGTCACGGCGGTCCTCGTCCATGGCCAGACCGTCGGCCGTCGGGATCGCCCATCCGAAGTCCGGCTCGAACCACTCGTCCCACCAGCCGTCGAGGACCGAGAGATTGAGGCAGCCGTTGAGCGCGGCCTTCATGCCGCTCGTACCACAGGCCTCCAGGGGGCGCAGCGGGTTGTTGAGCCAGACGTCGCAGCCCGGGTAGAGCTTCTGCGCCATGGCCATCCCGTAGTCCGGCAGGAACACGATGCGATGGCGCACCCGGGGATCGTCGGAGAACCGCACCAGCTCCCGCACCAGCCGCTTTCCGCTGTCGTCGGCGGGGTGGGCCTTGCCGGCGACGACGATCTGGATCGGGCGGGTCGGGTGGAGCAGCAGTTCCCTCAGCCGGTCGCGGTCGCGCAGCATCAGCGTCAGCCGCTTGTACGAGGGCACTCGCCGGGCGAAGCCGATCGTCAGCACGTCCGGGTCCAGCACGCTGTCGATCCAGCCGAGTTCGGCCGCTTCCGCGCCCCGGGTGCGCCATGAGGCGTAGAGCCGCTCGCGCACCTCGGTGACCAGCTGTCCGCGCAGGGCCCGCCGCAGGTCCCAGAGTTCCCGGTCCGGGACGTCGGCGGCGGAGTCCCAGCGTCCGGGAGTGCCGCCGTATCCCTTGCGCAGCCGGAGGATCTCGGGCGCGACCCAGGTGGGTGCGTGGACCCCGTTGGTAACCGAGGTGATCGGCACCTCCGCGGCGTCGAAGCCCGGCCACAGCCCGGCGAACATCTCGCGGCTGACCGACCCGTGGAGGGTGGAGACCCCGTTGGCCCGCTGGGCGAGCCGCAGCCCCATCACCGCCATGTTGAAGAGCTCGGGCTCACCGCCGGGGTGGGTCTCCATGCCCAGTTGCAGGATGCGTTCGACGCCCACTCCCGGGAGTTCGCCGTCGTCCCCGAAGTGCCGGGCGACGAGTTCGCGGTCGAACCGGTCGATCCCGGCGGGCACGGGCGTGTGGGTGGTGAAGACCGTGCCGGCCCGCACGGACTCCACCGCGGAGTCGAAGTCCAGTCCGGTGCCGGAGAGTTCACGGATCCGTTCGAGTCCGAGGAAACCGGCGTGCCCCTCGTTGGTGTGGAACACCTCGGGCGCCGGATGCCCCGTGAGGCGGCAGTACGTCCGCACGGCCCGTACGCCGCCGATGCCGAGGAGCATCTCCTGCAGCAGCCGGTGCTCGCTGCCGCCGCCGTACAGCCGGTCGGTCACCTCGCGTTCGCCCGGCGCGTTCTCCTCCACGTCGGAGTCGAGCATCAGCAGCGGTACGCGTCCCACCTGGGCCTGCCAGATGTGGGCGTGCAGCGAACGGCCACCGGGAAGGGCGAGGACCACCCGGCACGGGGTTCCGTCGGCTTCGCGGATCAGGGTGAGCGGCAGCTCGTTCGGATCGAGTACGGGATAGTGCTCCTGCTGCCAGCCGTCGCGGGACAGGCTCTGGCGGAAGTAGCCGTGCCGGTAGAGCAGGCCGACCGCGATGAGGGGAACGCCCAGATCACTGGAGGCCTTGAGATGGTCGCCGGCGAGGATACCGAGCCCGCCGGAGTACTGGGGCAGTGCGGCGGTCACACCGAACTCGGGTGAGAAGTAGGCAACGGCGGCCGGCAGCTCCGCTCCCTGGGCCAGCTGCTCCTGATACCACCTGGGACCGTCCAGGTAGTCCCGGAGGTCTGCGGACACCTCGGCCAGCCGGTGCAGGAACTGCTGGTCCAGGGCCAGCGCGGCGAGTCGCCCGGCGGATACGGCACCGAGCAGCCGCACGGGGTCGCATTCCGCCGTCCGCCGGATCTCCGGGTCGACGGCCTGGAAGAGCTCACGGGTCTCGGTGTGCCAGGACCAGCGCAGATTGCGGGCGAGGTCGCTGAGTGGTTGAAGGGGATCGGGGAGGACGGGACGCACGGTGAATCGACGAATGGCCTTCACGTATTCCACCTTTACAGGGGACGTACGAATCCGAGGGGACGCACCACGGTGTGCGCCACTTCGTCACCCTCGACGTCAACGGTGGGCCGTACGCCGCAGCCACGGCGCGCGACCGGCTCACAGCGCGTGCAGCCGACCGGGTCGCCCGCCCCGTTTCCGCCCCGTGGCGATCTCCCGCCTCATCCGCCTCCGGGACCCCGAACGGCCGGTCCAGACACATCCGCCGCATAGGTAATGGCCGATTCCATCCCCTCACTCGGTCTTGTGGCACTTCACACCAAGGGGAAAGCTGCCCAGTGGCGTCCGGAGAGACGTCGGCGAGCCCCGTACACGCGGGGCGGCGCTCGGCGCATTCAGGTCGTCACAGATACGCCCGAGTAGTTAACACAGCACCGGATTGGCCCCCCGAGAAGCATGGGAAGGCTTCTCCGGTACACAGCCCGAGTCCATCCCGGGACCACGCGAATGCCGCCCGAATGCAGCACGAATGCGAGGCACCTGCGGGACCGGTGTTCAGCCGGTTTACATCCGCGCAACACATCCGCACCCCAGCTATTCGAGTGCCATTCGAGTGAATGCGGACAGGAGCGGCCATGCCCACACCCCATCAGCCGTCAACGGAGCAGCTAGAAAGGACGGACCCCATCGGTCGCGGTGCGCGCATTTCGCCCTCCGCGGCCGCAGCGCGCCCCGTTCAGCCCGAGCCTCAGTCCCCAGGTGATTCCATGATCGGTCGCATTCCCGTCCTCGACGTCCGTCCCCTCGTCGACTGCGGCAGAAGGCCCGCCAAGGCCGTTACCGGAGAGACCTTCCAGGTCACCGCGACCGTCTTCCGCGAGGGTCATGACGCCGTCGCCGCCAATGTGGTCCTGCTGGATCCGAGCGGGCGCCCCGGCCCCTGGACGCCGATGCGCGAGCTCGCCCCCGGCACCGACCGCTGGGGCGCCGATGTCACCCCGGTCTCCGAGGGCCGCTGGACGTATACGGTCGAGGCCTGGAGCGACCCGGTCACCACCTGGCGACAACACGCCCTGATCAAGATCCCGGCGGGGATCGACACCGCGCTCGTCCTGGCGGAGGGCGCCGAGCTGTACGAGCGGGCCGCCGCGGGCGTACCCAAGCGGGACGGGCGCGAGGCGGTGCTGGACGCGGCCGACGCACTGCGTGACCGGTCCCGCCCTGCCGCCGCCCGGCTCGCCGCGGCGCTGGTCCCCGAGGCACAGGCCGCACTCGACCGTCACCCGCTGCGCGAACTGGTCACCGCATCCCGCCCGCTTCCTCTGCTGGTCGAGCGCCGACGGGCCCTGTTCGGCTCCTGGTACGAGCTGTTCCCCCGCTCGGAGGGCGCCAGGGTCGAACCGGCCGAACCGGCCAGGGCGAAGAAGAGGGGCAGGGCGGGGAAGCCGGGAAAGGCGGCGGAACAGCCGGCGAGGATCATCAGCGGCACCTTCCGTACGGCTGCCGAGCGGCTTCCCGCGGTCGCCGCCATGGGTTTCGACGTCGTCTATCTCCCGCCCGTCCACCCCATCGGAACCACCCACCGCAAGGGCCCCAACAACTCGCTGTCCCCCGCTCCCCACGACGTGGGCGTGCCCTGGGCGATCGGCTCGGCCGAGGGCGGTCACGACGCGGTCCATCCCGAGCTGGGCACCCTCGACGACTTCGATCATTTCGTCGAGACCGCCCGCACCCTGCGCATGGAGATCGCGCTGGATTTCGCACTCCAGTGTTCTCCCGACCATCCCTGGGTCGAGAAACACCCCGAGTGGTTCCACCATCGCGCCGACGGCACCATCGCCTACGCCGAGAATCCGCCGAAGAAATACCAGGACATCTATCCGATCGCCTTCGACAAGGATCTGCGCGGCCTGGTCACGGAGACGTTGCACATTCTGCGCTTCTGGATGGATCACGGGGTACGGATCTTCCGCGTCGACAATCCGCACACCAAACCGGTGATCTTCTGGGAGAAGGTGATCGCCGATATCAACCGGACCGACCCGGATGTGATCTTCCTGGCCGAGGCATTCACCCGGCCCGCAATGATGAAGACGCTCGCCGCCATCGGTTTCCAGCAGTCGTACACGTATTTCACCTGGCGCAACACCAGGCAGGAAATCACCGAGTACATCACGGAGCTGTCGGGCGAATCCGCCTCCTGCATGCGGCCCAACTTCTTCGTGAACACCCCGGACATCCTGCCGGGTTACCTCCAGGACGGGGGCCGTCCGGCCTTCGAGGCGCGGGCCGTTCTCGCCGCGACGCTCTCCCCGACCTGGGGCGTGTACGCGGGGTACGAACTGTGCGAGAACACCCCGATCCGGCCTGGCAGCGAGGAGTACATCAACTCGGAGAAGTACGAAATCCGGCCCAGGGACTGGGAGTCGGCCGAGCGCGAAGGCCGTTCGCTGGCTCCGCTCATCACTTCGCTCAACCGCATCAGGCGCCGCCACCCGGCGTTGCAGCAGCTGCGCGATGTGCACTTCCACTCCGCGGACAACGACGCGTTGATCGCGTACAGCAAGCGTTCGGGTTCGAACATCGTTCTGGTGGTCGTCAACCTCGACCCGCACCACACCCAGGAGGCCACGGTCTCGTTGGACATGCCGCAACTCGGCCTCGACTGGCACGAGAGCGTGCCGGTGCGCGACGAGCTCACCGGCGACACCTATCACTGGGGCAGGACCTTCTATGTGCGTCTGGAGCCGGGCGTCACGCCCGCGCACATCGTCGTCCTGCGACCGTCCCCGCCGACCGGAGGGTCACCCACACCATGATCGTCAATGAGCCCGTCCACGACCTGTTCGAGGACACCCCGGCCAAGGACCGCGATCCCGACTGGTTCAAGCGCGCCGTCTTCTACGAGGTCCTCGTCCGGTCCTTCCAGGACTCCAACGGCGACGGCATCGGCGACCTCAAGGGCATCACCGCCAAGCTGGACTATCTGCAGTGGCTGGGCGTCGACTGCCTCTGGCTGCCGCCGTTCTTCAAGTCACCGCTGCGCGACGGCGGCTACGACGTGTCCGACTACACCGCCGTGCTGCCGGAGTTCGGCGATCTCGCCGACTTCGTGGAGTTCGTCGACGCCGCGCACCAGCGCGGGATGCGCGTGATCATCGACTTCGTCATGAACCACACGAGCGATCAGCACGACTGGTTCCAGCAGTCCCGCACCGACCCGGAAGGGCCGTACGGCGACTACTACGTCTGGGCCGACGACGACAAGCAGTTCCCCGACGCCCGGATCATCTTCGTCGACACGGAGACGTCCAACTGGACCTTCGACCCGGTGCGCAAGCAGTACTACTGGCACCGGTTCTTCTCCCACCAGCCCGATCTCAACTACGAGAACCCGGCGGTGCAGGAGGAGATCATCTCCGCACTGCGCTTCTGGCTGGACCTCGGCATCGACGGATTCCGCGTGGACGCCGTTCCGTATCTCTACCAGCGGGAGGGCACCAACTGCGAGAACCTCCCGGAGACGCACGACTTCCTCAAGCGGGTACGCAAGGAGATCGACGCGAACTACCCGGACACCGTGCTGCTCGCCGAGGCCAATCAGTGGCCGGAGGATGTCGTCGACTACTTCGGCGAGTTCCAGGCCGGCGGCGACGAGTGCCACATGGCATTCCACTTCCCTGTGATGCCACGGATCTTCATGGCCGTCCGGCGCGAGAGCCGCTACCCGGTCTCCGAAATCCTGGCGAAGACACCGGCGATCCCGAAGAACTGTCAGTGGGGAATCTTCCTGCGCAACCACGACGAGCTCACCCTCGAAATGGTCACGGACGAAGAACGCGACTACATGTACGCGGAGTACGCCAAGGATCCACGGATGCGGGCCAACATCGGTATCCGGCGGCGGCTGGCACCCCTGCTGGACAACGACCGCAACCAGATCGAGCTGTTCACGGCGCTGCTGCTGTCCCTGCCCGGCTCCCCGATCCTCTACTACGGGGACGAGATCGGCATGGGCGACAACATCTGGCTGGGCGACCGGGATGCCGTACGCACTCCGATGCAGTGGACTCCCGACCGGAACGCCGGGTTCTCCTCCAGTGATCCCGGGCGGCTCTACCTCCCCACGATCATGGATCCGGTCTACGGCTACCAAGTCACCAATGTCGAGGCGGCGATGGCCTCCCCGTCGTCGCTGCTGCACTGGACGCGGCGGATGATCGAGATCCGTAAGCAGAACCACGCCTTCGGTCTCGGCTCGTTCAACGAACTGCCGTCGTCGAACCCCGCCGTGCTCGCCTTCACCCGGGAGCACGGGGACGATCTCGTGCTGTGCGTGCACAACTTCTCGCGGTTCGCACAGCCGACGGAGCTGGATCTGCGGTCGTTCACCGGGCGTCATCCGGTGGAGCTGATCGGCGGGGTGCGCTTCCCCGCCATCGGTCAGTGGCCCTACCTGCTGACTCTCGCGGGACACGGGTTCTACTGGTTCCGGTTGCGCAAGGACGTGCCGCCGAGCTGACCCGGCGTCACTGCGCACCACCAACCGCGGGGCGGTTTCCGCCGCCCCGCACGGGGCACTCTCACCCACATCGAACACTTCCGGTCCCTTCCGGGTCCCATCTGGCGTTTCGATCCCTTCGAGTCGAGTCCGTACGGACCATCCTGACCCGACACGTCCCGCACAGCCGGACAGCTATTGCCGCAATCCGGGACACTCTTCGCATCCTGTGGTGTGCCCGGGGAAAGGACGCGATGCCATGTCGGAGGCTGCATCCACTCGGGTCGACCTGGCTGACAGCACAGCCCTGCTCCCGTCTCTCGCCCCCCTGCTGCACGAATGGCTGCCCCGGCAGCGGTGGTTCGCGGGCAAGGGCCGGCCGATCACCGCGTTCTCGCTGGTGTCGGCGACCGAGATACTGCCGGTGGGCACCGGTTCCGTCGGCACCCGCACCGGGACCGGGCTGCTCCATCTGCTGGTCCGGGTCCACCAGCCCTCCATGCCCGCGCAGTCGCCGGACGACTGCTACCAACTGCTGCTCGGCGTAAGGTCCGCGCTGCCGCCACTGCTGGCGCCCGCACTCATCGGCCATGTGGCCAAAGGACCGCTCGCCGGCCGCACCGTCTACGAGGGGCTGCACGACCCGCGCCTGGCCGAACTCCTGCTGGAACGGTTCCGTACCCCCGGCACCCTCGGCGCCCTGCGCTTCGATGGGGGCGGCGCCCCCATCGCCGCGGGGCTGGCGCCGCGCGTGCTCGACACCGAGCAGTCCAACACCTCGCTCGTCTACGGCAATGCCTACATCCTCAAGATCTTCCGCCGGATCTTCCCGGGCACCAACCCCGATCTGGAGCTGCCGCTCGCGCTCGCGCGCGAGGGCTGCGGACGGGTGCCCGCCCCCGTCGCCTGGTTCGAAGCCACCGCCCCGGGGCCGTTCACCCTCGGCGTCCTTCAGCCGTTCCTGCGCGGCGCACAGGACGGCTGGCAGCTCGCCCTGCGGGCCCTCGCCTCGGGCCACGACTTCACCGTCGAGGCCCACGCGCTCGGCAGGGCCACCGCCGAGGTGCACACCGCGCTCGCCACTGCCCTGCCGACGCCTGCCCTGCGCCGCTCCCAGACCGAGCATCTCGCCGCCGCGATGGTGCAGCGGCTGGAAGCCGCCGCGCAGGCGGTACCGGCGCTCGTGCCGTACGTCCCCGGGCTGCGTACCGCCTTCGACGCGGTGGCCGCACTGGGTCACCGGGGCCGCAACTGGGCCGCCCAGCGGGTCCACGGCGATCTTCATCTGGGCCAGACGCTGCGCGCGGCCGACGGTTTCTGGTCACTGATCGACTTCGAGGGCGAACCGGCCAGACCACTGCCCGAGCGCCGCCGTCCGCAGCCACCGGTACGCGACATCGCCGGCATGCTCCGCTCCTTCGACTACGCGGCCCGCTCGCACCGCCCGTGGAACGCCGAATGGGCGGCACGCTGCCGGACCGCCTACTGCGAGGGGTATGCCAAGGCCTCGGGCGCCGACCCGCGCAGCGAACCGGAGCTCTTGCGCGCCCACGAGACCGACAAGGCGGTGTACGAGGTGCTGTACGAGGCACGGCACCGGCCCGACTGGCTTCCGGTTCCGATGGCGGCGATCCAGCGGCTGGCCGCCGTCGCCGACTGACGGCCCGGGTGCCGTCGGCCGTCGGCGGACCCGCCGTCGTCGCACCCGCACCACCGCCCGACCCGTCCCGCCTCGTCCCTCCCCCTTTTCCGCCCTGTTCTCCGCCTGTTCCGCCCCGACAACACCCTCCGAGGAGGCTGTCCCCGTGACCGCCCGCAAGCCGTCCCGCAAAACGCCCGACGCCACCGAGGTTCCCCAAGTCCCTCTGCTCACACCGGCCGAGACGGCACCCCCCGCGGCCCCGGCCGAGGTGGACACGCCGCCCTCCTCGGAACCGGCCGCCCCGGACGCTTCGGCCAAGCGGAAGAAACCTGTGGGCAAGCGAGCCGCCGGAACCGGTGACGGCGGCCCGTCGCCGCGTCCTCGCCGGGGCGCCGGCAGTCAGGGAGTACGCCAGGCGCGCCCCCTCGACGACGGTGACCGGGGCCGGCTGCTCGCCGGTGAGCACCATGCCCCGCACGACCTGCTCGGCGCCCACATGGTCCGCGGTGGTGTGACCTTCCGGGTGCTGCGCCCGTACGCGCGGTCCGTGACCGTGCTCGCCAAGGGGCTGCGGGCGCAACTGCACGACGACGGCGACGGCCTCTTCTCCGGGCTGCTGCCGATGCCCTCACTCCCCGAGTACCAGCTCCTGGTCGGCTACGAGGACAACGAGATCGAGGTGCAGGATCCGTACCGTTTCCTGCCCGCGCTCGGCGATCTCGATCTGCATCTGATCGGCGAGGGACGCCACGAGGAGCTGTGGACCGCCCTCGGCACTCAGCCCATGGAACACCAGGGGGTCGCGGGGACCCGGTTCACCGTCTGGGCCCCCGACGCCCGCGGTGTGCGGGTCGTCGGGGACTTCAACTACTGGGACGGCACCGGCTTCCCGATGCGTTCGCTCGGCTCCAGCGGGGTGTGGGAACTGTTCCTGCCCGCGATCGGGGAGGGCGCGCTCTACAAGTTCGACATCTGCCGCCCGGACGGTTCGCACACCACACGCGCCGACCCGATGGCCCGCCGTACCGAAGTACCGCCCTCCACTGCCTCGATCGTGACGGCCTCGCACCATGAGTGGCAGGACCAGGAGTGGATGGCGCACCGTGGGGACCTACCGGTGCACGAGGCGCCGTTCTCCGTGTACGAGGTGCATCTTCCGTCCTGGCGGCCGGGACTCACGTACCGTCAGCTGGCTTCCCAACTCCCCGCTTACGTAAGGGATCTGGGGTTCACTCATGTGGAGCTGATGCCGGTCTCCGAGCATCCCTTCGGCGGTTCCTGGGGCTATCAGGTCACCGGTTTCTACGCCCCGACGTCACGCATGGGCACACCGGACGACTTCCGATTCCTCGTCGACGCGCTGCACCGGGCCGGTATCGGCGTCATCGTCGACTGGGTTCCCGCACACTTCCCGCGCGACGACTGGGCGCTCGCGGAGTTCGACGGCCGCCCGCTGTACGAGCACTCGGACCCGTCACGGGCGGCGCATCCGGACTGGGGCACGCTGGAGTTCGACTACGGGCGCAAGGAGGTACGCAACTTTCTTGTCGCCAACGCCACTTACTGGTGCGAGGAGTTCCACATCGATGGGCTGCGGGTCGACGCCGTCGCCTCGATGCTCTATCTCGACTACTCGCGCGAGGACGGTGAATGGTCCCCGAACGAGCGCGGCGGCCGGGAGAACCTGGATGCCGTCGCCTTCCTCCAGGAAATGAACGCAACCGTCTACCGGCGCAATCCGGGCGTCGTCACCATCGCCGAGGAGTCCACCGCCTGGAACGGCGTCACCCGCGCCACCCACCACGTCGGCCCCGACGGCTTCGGCGGGCTCGGCTTCGGGCTGAAGTGGAACATGGGCTGGATGCACGACTCCTTGCAGTACGTGTCGAAGGAGCCGGTGCACCGCAAGTACCACCACGACGAGATGACCTTCTCGATGGTGTACGCGTACAGCGAGAACTACGTCCTGCCGATCTCACACGACGAGGTGGTGCACGGAAAGCAGGCACTGGTCAGCAAGATGCCCGGCGACTGGTGGCAGCGGCGCGCCAACCACCGGGCGTACCTCGGCTTCATGTGGGCCCATCCCGGCAAACAACTCCTCTTCATGGGACAGGAGTTCGCCCAGGGCGCGGAGTGGTCGGAGGGGCACGGTCCGGACTGGTGGCTGCTCGACCCTTCGTACGAGGCGGAGGCGGACCACCGGGGCGTACGCACCCTGGTCGGCGACCTGAACGCGGTGTACCACGCCACCCCCGCGCTCTGGCAGCGCGACACCGTCCCGGAAGGCTTCGACTGGGTGGACGGCGGTGCGGCCGAGGACAACGCCTTCGCCTTCCTGCGCTACGACGCGCACGGCTCGCCGCTTCTCGCCGTCAGCAATTTCTCCCCGGTGGTGCGGCACGACTACCGCATCGGCGTCCCGGACGTCCTCGGTGATCAGGTCGCGTGGGCGGAGGTCCTCAACACGGACGCCGCGCGGTACGGCGGCAGCGACGTACACCATCCCGGGCCGCTGAAGCCCGATTCGGTGGCCGCGCACGGCCGGCCCGGCAGCATCCTGCTGACGCTGCCGCCGCTGGCGACGGTCTGGCTGAAGCCCGTCTGAGCCCACCCGCGGGGCCCGCGGCCGGCTCCGGGCTGCGGGCCCCCCACCATGCCCGCTCAGCCGCCGAGCGCCTCGACCGTGCTCGCCCATGAATCGGCGCCGTGCCCCTTGGCGATCGCACGGTCGGAGATGGCCTTGACCGCCTCCAGCTGAGATGTGTCCAGCCCCCTGCTGCGGGACGCGTGCAGCAGGTGATCGACACCGGCGGTCATCATGGCGAGGTTGGCACCCGCGCCGTTGTACTCCTTCGCGTCGATGTCGGCCGCCGTCCCGGCCACGATGGGCGGCAGGATGTTCACGATGGTCTGCAGATACGGGGCGATGGCGGCGGCGGGGATGCTCTCGGCCCCGGCCAGGGCGAAGGCGTGGACCAGCCCCGCCATACTGCCGTAGAAGAAGTCCAGCATCGCCATGTCGTACGCGGCCGCGAGGGCGTGATCCGGCCCCAGGAACGGGGCGCCCGCGCCGAGCGCCTTGAGCACCGCCTCGTACCTGTCGTACGCGGACTGCGACCCGGCGTAGAAGATCAGCGCCTCCGGCCCGCCGATCACCTCGACCGGCACCATGATCGCGCCCGCCAGATAGTCGAGCGCATGGGTGTCCGCCCAGACCGCGGAGGTACGGGCGCGGTCCGGGGTGTCCGAGGTGAGGTCGACAAGGACGCGTCCGGCAAGCGCGTCCGTCAGCGGATCCAGGATCTGCCGCGAGGCCTCGTGGTCGACAACACAGGTGATCACCAACTCACTTGCCCGTACGGCCTCTTCGGCCGATCCGGCCCGGACCGCCCCCCGGGCGACGAGCTTTTCACCCTTGCCCGGAGAGCGGTTCCAGATGGTGGTGCGATGGCCGGCATCCAGGAGGGCGCCGGCGAGTGCCTGGCCCATGGCGCCGAGGCCGATGACGGTGACGTCGACAGGTGCGGACGAGCTGTTCGTATGCGTGGTCATACGCACCATGGTCATCGCGGCGGATGCACCCGCCAAGAACCCACCTATTTCTCAGATACCCACCAAAAGGAAAGCATCCAGGCCAGCCGGGACTCGGGGCACACAGGCCGCCTTCGATCCTGAACCGGCATGCAGCATTATGTGGGCGTGATCACCATTCATCTGAAATACGAGATCGACGCCGACAAGCTTGAGGACTTCGAGGAATACGGCCGCCGCTGGGTCGGGCTCGTCAACCGTTTCGGCGGGACGCACCACGGCTACTTCCTGCCGAGTGAGGGCGACAGCGACATCGCGTACGCCCTCTTCTCCTTTCCCAGTCTCGCCGCGTACGAGCAGTACCGCACGGACAGCATGTCCGACCCGGAGTGCCAGGATGCCTTCGAACTGGCTCGTAGCACCCGCTGCATCAAGCGGTACGAGCGCCGCTTTCTGCGGCCGCTCGACGTCGCGTCCTAGGCCAGGGGCTGGGCTTGGACGACTGCCC
Organism: Streptomyces sp. NPDC037301; assembly: GCF_055602785.1. Taxonomy (NCBI): domain Bacteria; kingdom Bacillati; phylum Actinomycetota; class Actinomycetes; order Kitasatosporales; family Streptomycetaceae; genus Streptomyces; species Streptomyces sp. NPDC037301. The sequence continues at coordinate 500,592 of NZ_JBVJWD010000002.1, read as the reverse complement.
CCCCCAACGCCAAGACATGGCCGTGAAATTCTTCGACGCAATCGCCGTGGACTTGCTGCCCGGTGGCATGGGCGAGGAGGCTGACAGACGGCCCAGGGACCTCATCACGAGTCCATCCACGTTCGCCAAGGCCTGGTGATCACCTCACGGTACGTATGGTGGGAGGGGCTACGCCCCGAGTGCGAGAGAGCCCAGCCCTGCGAGGCGTCCCAGTCCTCCGCTGTAGCCGAGGCCTCTCCGCAGACGATGCACACCATGGCGTACATCTGCGGTTCGGCATCCGGTTCCTGGTTCGGCGCGAGGGTCCACTGGACGTGCCTCACGATGGCCCGCGGCCCGCTCATACTCCGCGCCTGGATTCGGCGTTGAGGGCAGCGAGGCGAACGGTCAGCTCCTGGCGCGAGGAGAGCACCTCGATGTCGTCGGGCTCAGCTTCCCACGACAGTCCGCCGCTGATCGGGCGGAGCTGGGCGAACCCGCCGAGGGTGCCCATCACGACACCGAAGCGATCGGTCTTCGTGTCCTTGACTACCGCCCCGATCCGGGGCCCTGCCTGCTGGTTGTTCGCCATGCCAAAGACGCTATGCGGGCACAATGTGTCGAACCAGGCACGGTGCGTGGCATTCTCCCGGCCGCCGAGGAGGAGGCACCACGCTCCGTAGTTACTACCCGGCGATGCCCAGGTGAACTGCCATGTCACGCATGTCCGCAGTGAGGGTACGCTTCCGGCCGGCCAGGATGTCGCTCATGATGTAGCGGGCCATCTGCTGGTGCCTGAGCCACTCGGGAGAAGCCCTCCTGATGGTGTTCAGCTCGTCCATGGCGTCCTGGTGGGAGCCGAGCATCGCGTGGGCCTTGGCGACGTCAAGACGGTGCCGGTCCCAGTTGTTCGCGCTCGGCCGGCCGAACTTCTTCAGCGCCTTGCGGCTCAGAGTTCCCTCATCGGCCCGGCTGAGCACTCCGCGGGCGTCACCGATGAGGGAGAGGTCCTCGATCGCCTTCATCTCGGCCGTGACGGGCCCGAAGGTGGTCCAGTGCTCCCGGAAGTCGATGTGCTCGACGCCCAAGGCCGAGGCTGCGGTCGCAGTCATGCGCCGGGCTTCCTTGGCAACCTCGGGACGGTTGTTCCGCATCGCCGCAGCGGCTACGCGCTGACACAGCTCCCCCCAGACGGCGAGCTGGCCCGGCAATGCGTTGGACATACGCGGCTCCACCTCGGCGGCCGTGACGGTGGCGAGGTGTTCGACTTCGTCGAACCTGTCCTGCCGCAGAAGGAGCCAGCCCATACCGACGACCCCGGTGGCCGCAAGGAGAGTCTGACCGGTCTCCCTCGCATCCCTGATGCCCTGCGAGAGAGCGTGGTAGGCCATGTCGTAGCGCCGGACCTGGGTGAGGTACTTGCCCGTCAGGAGGAAGGCACTGGCTCTTACGATGGTCGCTCTCTGTCGCGGCTCCCCCGCGTCGCTGAGCACGACGGCGGCCTCGGCGGCGCGAAGGATGCCCGGCAGGCGCTTCGCGACGGAGTCGTAACGGTCGGCCTGGTAAAGGGCGTGCGAGTCGTCGATGTCCCGCCGGATAGAAGCGAGGCTGACTGCCCCTTCAGGTTCTACGAGGACCTCGGAGAGACCGACCGGCGGCATGAGCGCGCGGCGTAGTTCCATGAGGCGGACGCTGTCGCCCTCGTCCCCACGAACAGGCTCGGGAGCTGCGGTCTCGAAGAGGCTGGAGGTGGTGGTGCCAAGTGCCCTGGCAAGTATGTGAAGTGTCTCGACCCGCACACTTCCACCTTGCTCGGCTTTTCGAACGACCCCCAGAGAAAGACCCGCCTGCTCGGCGAGCTGTTCCTGACTCAGGCCGGCGCGACGCCGGAAGTTACGAATGTTCTCGGACAGCGGCATGGGATCACCTCCCTTTCAGCGTAGGCCCGTTGGCGTCGACGAGAGAACGACGTCCGTCAGTGAGTCGTCGGTGGGCGAGAAGCCGTACTTCAGGCAGATGACGGAGACGACAGTCGGCGGGCCATGCCGACGGGACGCCGTTTTGAGGAACGGCGCAGCAATTCAGTGACATCGGGTTCATCGGGTTCCCAGCTGCAACACAATACGGCCTGCTGGCCGAAAGGTTGCTCGGTGCCACGACCGGGCCGTGGCCACGCCTGGCTCCGCCGGTCGAACAGTGCTGCCCCGCAGCTCGGAACCCGAGTTCCGGGCTTCGAAGGCCGGGGGTTGAGCTCCGGGACCGGCTGATTCACTCTCTCGTGTGTACGAGGAGGGGGCGCGGCCCGACGCTTGAGCTTCGGGATCCGGGCGTCGGGTTCCGGGCTCCGGGATTCGAGCGCTCTTGGTTAACCGGCGGGTGAATGAGGGGGATTGGGGAAACCTCCCCGCCCTCCCTGACCCGTCACGGCCAGCAAGTACGACTAATCTTGACCAGCTTGCGGGGCGCCGTCGCGGCTGCTTACGGTGCCCCCAACGAAACGACCCCGACGCGGTGTTCGAAGCACCGGGCCGGGGTCTCACCCCAAGATCGACGGAGACCGATCCTGTGGCTACCCAGAACTTTAGCCCTGCCCTGCGTACGCCCGCATCCTCGCGCCCGTACGCGAAGGCCAACCCTGGCTTCGGCAAGCGAGCCGCACCGGACCAACGCCCGCCGCGCGCCGATGACTTCATGCTTCTGCCCGAGCGTGAGCGCTACATCGCCGGGTACGTCGACCACCTGCCCGACGGTGCGGCCATGGACATCAAGTCGCTGGCCAGGAGCATCCCCCTGTACGGGCAGATGGCCGTCGGTAGCGCCCTCAGGGCACTGGGAGTGGCCGGTCACCTGCGGCACGTTCAGTGCCAGGTCGAGGAGCGCGGCCAGGTCCGCTGGGTCACCCGCACCTTCTGGTCCCGCACCGCCCGCGACAACGAATGGTGGGGCGCCTTCCTAGACGCCGAGAACGACCGAGCATCCCAGGAAGCAGCCGCAACCACCACTCCCCAGCTGCCGCCCCGGGTCCCCGCGGAAGCACCCGCTCCCCAAGCCGGGGCACAATCGCCGACCCCGGCCCCCGTGACACCGGCCGAGCCCGCAGCGCAGCCCGCCTCGCCCGCTCCCGTACCCGTCGTACCGCAGCAGCGGACCCCCGAACCGGCCCCGGGGCAACCCTCACCCGCGTACCTCGCCCTGGCCCGACTGGGCCGGCTCGAACCGCGCCTGGCCCTCTCGGCCACCGACTGCGCCGTCCTGGAACCACTGGCCGCCCAGTGGTTCGCCCGGGGCGTGGACGCCAACTACCTCACCCACGCCCTCACTTCCGGCATCCCCGCCCGGGTCGACTCCCCCATCGGCTTCGTCCGCCGCCGCCTCAACGACAAGATCCCACCCCACCTGCCCACCACCCCAACACCCGCCACACCAGACACTCCCACCCGGCGCCTCATGGCCGAATGCACCGAATGCGGCACACCCGGCCACCCCGGAGCACTCCCCGACGGCCTCTGCCGCTCCTGCCGCAACCCCGACCCGGACGCCGCAAGCGAGCAGGCCACCGGAGCCAACGCCGAAAGCAACGTCCGCAGCCTCGTCGCCGAACTCCGGGGCATGCTCAAGCACCCCTGACACGTGAAGAAGGCTCAGTTGTCGCCCGCCACCCGCCTGCGCCGTTGGCCGGCTGAACAGCGGCACGGCACATTGCTTATGGCGTGACTACTTGTCCACTGACGTCCAGATACGCAGCGCCCGCTGCGCTTCATCGCTCAAGAGGGCGAGTTTGGGGAACTCATCCTCGATGATCTCCCAGTCGCAGATGAGGGCGCCGTCGATGAGCGCAGTCCACGCGTGCGTGAAGTGCTCGAAGCAGTACTGGATATGCGCTTGGTAGGCGATGACATGGCGCAACTGACGTTCGAGTCGCTTGGCTTCCGTCGCGGCCTGTTCCGGCGGCATGAGCCGCACGAATGGCGAGGGAATCGGGCCGAAGGAACGATCTGGATCGAGTACACCCGTGCCACGGTGATGCAGTTCCGTGGTGCGCAGGATCAGAGACTCGAAGTCTTCCTTCCTGGCAGCATCTGCGAGCCGCACAAACCGTTGCACGATCCGATCACAGTCGTGCGCGCGATCGATACGCCCATTCCAAGGCGTCAACTCGGCTTGCAGCCCCCTGACTTGGTCTCCGATTTCTCGAAGCTTGCTCTTCTGCCTCTGCCAGGTAGCGAGGAGCGAGTCGATACTCTCAAGCTCGTCGTCCTCTTCACCGAATGATCCCTGCTCATAGCCCTCGGTCATGATTACGCCCCCCTGTCGCGATCGCCTGGATCCGTTGATCGTACGAGAGTCCACACCTCGGCGTGCAGGCGTTTGAACACGAACAGGGCCGCCTCGCGGGCGCCGACAACTCACTGGAGGCTGCGCCTCATCACTGTCGCCCACGGCAGCAAGTACGACCGCCCACCCCTGCAACGGGCGCACCTGGACATCGCTCACGTCACACCCTGCACTCCGACCGGGCCCCCGAGCGGAGCCGACGGAACCACGACGGAGCCGGGCACATCAGGCGTAGACGGGAACGACCTCGACCTTGGCCCCCATGCCCTGCAGCGCCAACGCGGTCTGCAGGAGGGAGACCTGGGAGAAGGCGAACAACGAGTCCGCCGTGAGCGGGACGCCGCGCTTCAGGCGGATGGCGAGGACGATGGTCGGCGTGGCCAGGATGTCCTCGGGCGGCCGGTTCGGGCGCAGTTCGGCGACCCGGGCGAGGAACTTCTCCCGCACCTCGGCGTCGTAGCGCAGTGCTTCGGTGGCCGTCCGCGCCTGGGCGAACAGGTGGCTGAGACCGGAGCTTCCCTTGTCGGCCTTCTTGACCATGATGAGCTGGCCCTCGGGTCCGAGGACATCACAGATTTCGAGACCGCCGCCACGGAAGGTCTCCGTATGGACGTTCTTCTTGTCGAAGAGGTCGTAGCCGGGCTGCTTGGCTGCTTCCTTGTTGAACCAGTCTTCGTCGGTCTTCTTACCCACCGGCCACCTCGGAAGCACAACCCCGGACGGACGGTTCAGCAGTTCGGTGACGTCGTCCCGCAGCGCCTGGACGAATTCAGCGCCGATCTCGTACCAACTTCCCTGCCAGTAGAAGTGATGCGCCGCCCCGCTCCGCACTTCGGCGGTGATCCAGCGGTGTCCTGGAATCGGCGGGCTGAGGGATTCCGTGCACTCCTCGTCGGCGAACAGCTGGACGCGGACGTCCTTGAGCGTGGACAGCCGGTATCCATCAGGGCGGTCGCGGACGAACTGCCGGATGTCATCAATGTCGAGGTCGCCGACGTCGATCACGCGCGATCCACGCATGATGCGAATGGCGCGCGTCTCCGTCGCATGCGAGGCGCACTCGCCCGGGAAGTTGAGGGCGAGTCCCGGGGCATCCGGATCGCCGAGGTACTGGTCGAGCCGTTCGTTGAGCTCCCGTACGAGATCGGTCTTACCCCTGCGGCGCAATGAACGGACCCTGGCCAGGGACTCCAACCCCGGCAGTGGTGCGGGCTGGGTACAGGCGTCCTCGATGACCCGCAGATCGTTCAGGAACTGCTGCGGGGAGCGGCCCAGCGGAAGGCTGATGGAGCTGTCGGCACAGCTGACGCCGAGGCTCCGCCGGCCTGCGGACGTATGAGTAAGAGGCAGGTCGATCGCCTTTCCGGTGATCTTGCTGACGATGGAGCCGATCCATTCAGTACCGAGGTCGCGCAGGCTTCCGCCCCGAGTGGTCGAGTTCTCGTCGGTACGGCCGCGCGCGTCCATGAGGTGGCGCCGCACCAGGCTGATGCCGTCCTGGTCCAGGCAGCGGAGTGCGAACTGGAGCCCGAACCCGAGGTCCAGGCGGGCCGAGTCGATCATGTGGTGGCCCATGCCATACGTGACGGCGTAGACGGCCCGCTCAGTGCGTACAAGCAGCAGGCCGGAAGAGGTACGGCCCGCCACCTGCACATCGGCGCCCGTGAGCTCCGAAAGGACGTCGCACCATTCGGCGCGGTCGCGTGCGATGGAGCCGGTCACGAGCAACCCGACCACGCCCGCATGGTCGACGGGCATGGCGGTGAAGCCTTCCCGGCCCCTGTACCGCTCTTCCACCAGCGTATGCAGGTCGAGGTCGGGGCCTGCGGGGGCGTTGAGCCGGTACAGGGAGGTCTTGCGAGTCGCAGCCTGCTTATTGGGGGTCACGGTTGCTCCTTGACATCGGTGAGGGCGCCGCGTGGGCAGGGCGGACGCGTCGGCATCCGGGCGCGCCGGGGCACCCCTCGCTCTCGTGAGGTACCTGCCACCAGAGAGGTGCAAGCTCACAGCGAAGCCAAGAGGAGAGTGACAGGAAGTTGTTAGCACTGTCAACACGTTCACGCCTTGGCCGGCCGCATCGACACGTGTACCCTCACCGTCATGGAGGATGAGGAATCCGTTTCAGCAGCTTTCGTCACGGCGGCGCAGATCGCACGACTCGCCGGTGTCACCCGGGCCGCGGTCGCCAATTGGCGTCGGCGCCACGACAACTTTCCGGCGCCTGTCGGCGGCACAGTGGCGGGCCCGCTCTTCTCCCTCGAGGAGGTCGAGACCTGGCTGGCAGGACAGCGCAAGGGACGGGGGGTCTCGCCCGAGGTCGCCCTCTGGCAGGCGCTCCGCGCCGCCTACGGCGACGACATGACTACCGCTCTTGTCGATGTCGGCGGGTATCTGGTCAAGGAGGGGGGCAACGCACTCCAGGACAGCCTCCGCGAAGTCGTCGACCAGCTGGCTGCCGAGCGAACCGCGCCCCGGCTCTTCGAGGATCTGATCAACCGCTTCATCGCCTCGGTCGGACGCAGTGGCGCACAGGCCGTCTCGTCACCGCGGCTCGTACGTGCCTTCACGCATTTCGCAGGCCCGGTCAAGGGGCTCGTGTACGACCCGGCGTGCGGTGCCGGATCACTTCTGTTCGCGGTCTCCGGAGCGGAGGGTTCTTCCCGGGCGGGGCAGGAGATCAGTACTGGTCTGCTGCACCTGGCCCGGCTGAGGGCGCGCCTTGCCGGTGGCCATGAGACCCGGCTCGAAGCCGGCGACTCCCTCCGGGAGGACCAGCACCCCGGCCTACGTGCACAGCTCGTCGTCTGCGAGCCTCCTCTGGGCCAGACCGACTGGGGCCGGGAGGAGCTGTTGATCGACTCCCGCTGGGAGCTGGGGGCACCGCCTCGCGCCGAGGGGGACCTTGCCTGGCTTCAGCACTGCTACTCCCACACCGCGCCGGGGGGCCGTACCCTCATCGCCCTCGCGCCGTCAGCCGCGTACCGCAAGAGCGGGCGCCGGATCCGTACGGAACTCGTACGCCGTGGCGCCCTCTCCTCGATTGTGGCTCTGCCTGCAGGGCTGGCGACCAGCCACAACCAGCCGCTCCTGCTGTGGGAGCTCCGCCGCCCCTCCGCGACGGACGAAGCGGTCCGGTCCGTACGCATGGTCGACCTCACGGAGAACGATCCGGACGGCCCTCTGGAGCCGTCCGCCGGCCAAGTCGCGCACGTACCGTTGATCGACCTCCTGCGCGAGGACGTGGACCTGAGTCCGTCCGCGTACGTGACCGCTGCCCAGCCCGACTATCCGGCCGAGTACCTGGCGCTGCGTGCCGAGCTTGAGCAACAGCTGTGCGAACTGGCCGAGTTGCTGCCCAGCCTGCCCCCCGGCCCGGGGACCGGGTCGCTGGATGATTTCCCCGCAGTGGGCGTCGGCGATCTGGTCCAGGCCGGGTTGGTACATACAGAGGAGAACGAGGCCGTCTCAACGAGCGATCACCTCGATACGGACTATCTGCGCGGCTTCCTGCGCAGCGCGGGCAACACCCGCCGCAACACCTCGACAACGGGCACCCACCGGGCCGATCTGCGGGGCGCCCAGCTTCCGCAGATGGACATAGAGCAGCAACGCCGGTACGGGGCCGCGTTCCGGGACTTGGGCAAGTTCGAGCGAAGGCTCAAGGATGTTGCCAGGATGGGCGACCAGGCCGCCCACCTGGCCTACGACGGACTGACCAACGGCGCCCTGGCGCCGGACGTAACACGAGAAGGTGCCGAGTGAGCAACACCAATCAGGAACGTGCCGACTTCATCTGGTCGGTGGCCGATCTGCTGCGCGGCGACTACAAACGCTCGGAGTACGCCAAGGTCATTCTGCCGCTCACCGTGCTGCGCCGCTTCGACTGCGTGATGGAGGAGAAGAACACCCGCCAGGCGGTACGGGACCGGAACGCCTCGTACACCGGAGACCGCAAGGACGCGGTCCTTCTCGCCACCTCCGGGCTGCCGTTCTACAACACGTCGAAGCAGAGCTTCAAGACCATCGGCAGCGACGACAAGCGGGTCTACGAGAACCTCAAGGACTTCATCGGCGGCTTCTCCCCCGCGGTCACCGAGATCATCGACCGGTACGACTTCCACATTCAACAGGACCGGCTCCAGGAAGCCGGGCTGCTTTACCAGGTGGTTCAGAAGTTCGCAGGTATCGACCTGAGCCCGAAGAGGGTCAGCAATCACGACATGGGTTACGTGTTCGAGGAGTTGATCCGCAAGTTCGCGGATGCCTCGAACGAGACGGCCGGTGAACACTTCACCCCGCGTGAGGTGGTCAAGCTGATGGTCGAGCTGCTGCTGGGCCCCGACGATGCACTGATCCGTCGCCCCGGTCAGGTCATCGACATCCTGGACCCGGCGTGCGGCACGGGCGGCATGCTCGCCGCAGCCGAGGAACACATCAAGGACATCAAGCCGGGCGCCCGGGTCAATCTTTACGGGCAGGAGATCAACGCCGAGTCGTACGCGATCTGTCGCTCCGACATGCTCCTCAAGGGGCACGCCGCGGACAACATCCGGCTTGGCAACACGTTCGTTCGCGACTGGCACGAAGACCGCAAGTTCAGCTACATGCTGGCCAATCCTCCTTTCGGTGTGGAGTGGAAAAAGGCGGAGGGGGCCGTCAAGGAGGAACACGACCGCGGCTTCGACGGCCGGTTCGGGGCGGGCCTGCCGCGCATCAACGACGGTTCTTTCCTCTTCCTCCAGCACATGCTCCACAAGATGGCCCCGATGAAGAAGGACGAGAACGGGGATGAGGTGGGCGGGTCACGCATCGCCATCGTCTTCAACGGCTCCCCCCTCTTCACCGGGGGCGCCGGATCCGGCGAGTCCGAGATCCGCCGCTGGATCCTGGAGCACGACTACCTGGAGGCCATCGTCGGCCTGCCGGACCAGCTCTTCTACAACACCGGCATCTCGACGTACTTCTGGATCCTGAGCAACCGCAAGCCCAAGCATCGCGAGGGCAAGGTCGTGATGATCGACGCACGTGGTGAGTGGGTGAAGCGGCGGAAGTCCCTTGGCGAGAAGCGCAAGGAGATCTCCGATGAGCAGATCGGCGGCATCAGTGCGATGTACCGCGACGCCGAGCAGATCGCGGCAAACCCGGATCACCGGGACCACGCCAAGGTGAAGATCCTCCGCAACGAGGAGTACGGATACAAGCGCATCACCGTGGACCGGCCTCTGAAGCTCCGCTTCGAGATCACCGAGGACACGTTGGATGAGCTTGCTGCGTCTGCATCGCTGCAGAAGGTGCTGGGCGACAAGTCGATGGAGCCGGATGAAGTCGCGCGGCGGCAGGCTGAGTTCGTGGCTGCGCTCAAGCCGCTGATCGGACAGGTGTGGTCGAAGAAGACCGACGCATGGGATGACCTGCACGCGGCAGTCACGGCAGCCGGCCTGATCTGGCCGTCGGGCGCGGTGTTCCAGAAGGCGCTGCGGGACGCGGTGGGTGTACGGGATCCGGAGGGCGAAGTCCAGTACGCGAAGGGCAAGCAGCCCGAGCATGATTCGGACCTCCGCGACGCGGAGAACGTGCCGATGGACCGGGACATCGACGAGTACGTGGCGGAGGAGGTCACGCCGCACGTCGAGGACGCGTGGGTCGCGGAGCTGAAGAACCCGAAGACGAAGCTGACCGAGCGGTACAAGGTGGGCTACGAGATTCCATTCACGCGGCACTTTTACGTGTACGAGCCGCCGCGGCCGTTGGCGGAGATCGATGCTGAGTTGAAGTCGCTTGAGGCGGAGATTCAGGCGCTGCTCGGAGAGGTGACGGGATGACCTACGCTTCCGTGCCTTTGAAGGCCCTCGCCCTGGACGCCCAGACCGGGCCCTTCGGGTCTCAACTTCATTCGGATGAATACATCGAAGATGGAATCCCGATTATCAACCCATCCAACATCGCGGATGGAAGACTCGTTGCGGATCGAAAATCAACAGTCGATGCAGAAACCGCCAGTCGACTCGCGGTTCATAAACTACGCCCAGGCGATCTGGTATTCGCACGCCGTGGTGAACTCGGTCGCGCTGCCGTGGCCGCAGAAAAGGAGGCGGGGTGGTTGTGCGGCACTGGGTCACTCCGAGTGCGCCTCAAAAAAGAAACACTTGACCCTTCCTTCACCCGCTACGCGCTGCAGAGCGCCGAGGTTCGAAGCTACTTCGAACAACGAGCTGTAGGTAGCACCATGGGTAATCTCAATACGGAAATTGTGCTCGGCCTTCCATTCCCCAGACCTTCAGTGGATGAGCAGCGCCGCATCGCCACCTTCGTCGACGCTGAGACCGCCCGCATTGACAAGGTACGCAATGCCAAGGTGCAGCAGCTCGCCCTCATCCAAGAGCGATGGGAATCGGGAATTCACCATGCGCTCACACGCGATGACGCAGAGATGGTTGAACTGCGCAGGATGGGCGTACGCGTCACAACAGGGCCATTCGGCACTGTATTCAACGCAGCTGAGTACGCGGATGACGGAATCCCCATGATTAACCCGTTGCACATCAGGAATGGAGAGATCACTCCAGACCGCCATCATTCTGTCTCACAAACGACAGCAGACAGACTGTCTCGGCACCGCCTCAGACAAGGAGATCTTGTTGTGGGAAGGAAGGGAGACCTGGGACGTTCAGCAATCGTGCGAGGATATCAGGACGGATGGGTATGCGGCAGCGACTGCATCGCTTTGCACCCGTCACTAGATCGCATCCGCCCCATGTTCCTGGCGTACGCGATGCGCTCTCAATTCATCCGTTCGCAGTTGCTCTCACGTTCCCTAGCTGCCACAATGCCCAGCCTCAACGAGGGGAACCTTTTGTCGCTGCGCATTCCAAGCTTTTCCCAGGAACGGCAAGATCAAGTCATTGATCAAATGCACAGTGCGCACGTTTGGACCACTCGCGCTGTCAAGGTGATGCAAGCTCAGCTCATCCTTCTCGCCGAGCGCCGCCAGGCCCTGATCACCGCCGCAGTAACAGGCCAGATCGACGTGAGCACCGCCAGCGGGCGAGGTATCGATCCCTCATGACCGAAACCGCGAACCCCACCGTCCCCTTCATCACCCGCGTACGCATCGAGAACTACAAGTCCATCGCCCACTGCGACGTCGAGCTCGGTCCCTTCACCGTCCTGCTCGGCCTGAACGCCGCGGGCAAATCGAACTTCCTCGACGCCCTCCGGTTCGTCCGCGACGCCGTGAGCCGGGGCCTCCCCGAGGCGGTCGGCGAGCGAGGAGGTCTGCAGGACGTCCTGCGGCGGGTTCCGGAGGCCGCCGAGGCCTGCACCATCGCCCTGGAGTTCCGTGTTCCGGAACGCTCCGACGACACCGTCCTGGCGGGACGCTATGAGATCACCTTCGGATACGCCCCCAGCTCGGAACAGGGGTATGTCGAAGCCTGGATCCAGCGCGAGTACTGCGAGATCGGCCCGGCCGGCGGTCCTCCTGAGACCTGGTTCCAGGCAGAGAACGCGGACTTCGAAGAGCCCACGACAGGGCGTACGGGAAGGGTGCGGCCAGGCGAGCTGTATCTGCCGCTCGTGAGTGCCGGCAGCGAGACCTACGGGCGTCTGCGTGACGCCCTCTCGGGCATGTTCTTCTACGAGCCCGAGCTCTGCGCGCTCCGCGATGCAAGACCGGTTGTCCGGTCGGGCGTACTCGCCGAGGACGGTGGCCACCTCGGCAGCGTGCTGGGGCTTCTCGATCCTGTGATGCGTGAGCGTGTCGCCGCGTACGCGGGAGCGATCGTGCCGCAACTGACACAGGTCGGCCCGTCCACCGAGGACGGCGACTACATCGCAGCCAAGATGACGTTGTCGGTCGGCCCCGATGCCCGGCCCATGGAATTCCGGGCGGAGTCCATGTCCGAGGGGACCATCCGGGCGATCGGCCTGCTGGCGGCGCTCTTCCAGCCGGGGGCTCGCGACGGACGGCTCCCCCTCGTGGCCGTGGAGGAACCGGAACTCGCACTTCATCCCAGCGCTGCGGGGGCCCTGTTCGACGCGCTCACCGAGGCGAGTCTGCATACCCAGATCCTCGCGACGAGCCAGAGCTCCGAACTCTTCGATCGCAAGGAAGCAGACCTCGACGCCATTCGCGTAGTCGTCGTGCAGGACGGTGTCACGGCCGTGGGTCCCGTGGATGACGTCAGTCGGCGGATCGTCCGCAACGGCCTGGCCACGGTCGGCGACTTGCTGCGCTCCGATCAGATGGTTCCGCAGCCGCCACGAACGGAGAGCTGAACATGGGGCGGATGACCATCGCCTCCGTGGTGGAGGGCGAAGGAGAGCTGTCGGCGCTGCCGACCCTCCTGCGCAGACTGACGCACGAAGCGGGGGTCTGGGATGCGAACATTCTCAAGCCCTACCGGGTTGGGCGCGGCCGCCTGATCCAGCAGGGTGGGCTCGAAGCGTCGGTCGATGCTCTGGCCGACCGTGTCCCGGCGGACGGCTCGGGCGGTGTCCTCATCGTGCTGGACGCCGACGACGACTGCCCGGCGGCCCTGGGGCCGTCACTGCTGGAGCGGGCGACCGCTGCCCGCCCCGACCGGCGCACAGCCGTGGTTCTGGCACAGCGCGAGTTCGAAGCGTGGTTCATCGCGGCCGCGCCCACGCTGGGCGGGTGTCGCGGCCTGCCGCACGGACTCGAGGTGCCCCCGGACTGCGAAACCCCTCGGGACTGCAAGGGGTGGCTCACCCACCATCGCGTGGACGGGCGGCCGTACAAGCCGGTCGTCGACCAGGCCGCGCTCGCGGAGGCCTTCGACATGGCGATGGCGCGTGCCAACTCACCCTCATTCGACAAGTTCTGCCGTGACGTCCACTACCTCATGACCGGGAAGCGAGAGGCCTGACCTCCATGGCGCGCAACGACACCGAGGAAGCCTTCGAGAACGCCGTGGAGGACGGGCTGCTGACCCACGGCTGGCACAAGGGCCTGTCCAACACGTACAACCACGACATCGGCATCGACACCGCTGAACTCGCCACCTTCCTCGGCGCCTCGCAGAACGATGCCTGGTTGCGCCTGCGGGCCGAGTACGGCGAGAGCGAGACCGCGTCCATCCAGCGGTTCGCCAAGCGCGTGGCGGAACAGATCGACAAGCGCGGCGTGCTCGACGTGCTCCGGCGCGGTGTGAACGACCGCAACGTGAAGATCCAGCTGGCCTACTTCCGGCCCGCTCATACGCTGGCCGCCGGGGCTCTGGACCAGTACAACGCCAACCGTCTCACCGTCGTCCGGCAGTTCCACTACTCCTCGAAGAGCCCGGCCAAGTCTGTGGACCTGGCGCTGTTCGTCAACGGCATTCCCACCGCTTCCGTCGAGCTGAAGAGCCACTTCACCGAGCAGAACGTCGAACATGCCATCCGGCAGTACCGCAAGGACCGCGATCCGAAGGAGCTGTTCTTTACCAAGCGCAGCCTCGTCCACTTCGCGGTGGACCCTCAGTTGGCGTTTCTGACCACCCGCCTGGCCGGTACGAAGACCCGGTTCCTGCCGTTCAACACCGGCACCGGGGGGCCCGGTGCAACCGGCGGTGCGGGCAACCCGTCGAAGGTGGCGGACGGGGCATACCCCGTCTCGTACCTCTGGGAGCAGATCTGGGACCGCGACAACTGGCTGGAACTGCTTGAGCGTTACCTGCATGTCGAGGACGAGCAGGCGAAGGCCGGCAAGTCACCGTCGCACCGTCCCGGCAGCGCTCACACGCAGCCGCTGATCTTCCCGCGGTTCCATCAGTGGCACGCCGTGCGGGAACTCACCGCGCACGCGGGACTGAACGGCGCCGGGGAGAACTACCTCGTCCAGCATTCGGCCGGCTCGGGCAAGTCCAACACCATCGCCTGGCTCGCGCACCGCCTGTCCTCCCTGCACACCCCGGAGGACCCGGCCCAACTCGGGGAAGCCGCACGTGACAAGGGGATGGAACCGAACCAGCCGGTCTTCGACAAGGTCGTCGTGATCACCGACCGCCGGGTGCTGGACAAGCAACTCCAGGACACCATCTATCAGTTCACGCACACCCCCGGTGTCGTCGTCCGGATCGACGAGGACTCCACCCAGCTCGCCGAGGCACTGACCGGCGCCACCGCGCGCATCGTGATCACCACGCTGCAGAAGTTCCCGTTCATCCTGAAAAAGGTCGGCGGACTCGGCAAGCTCCGCTATGCGGTGATCATCGATGAGGCGCATTCCTCCCAGGGCGGCGACGGTTCGGCCGCGCTCAAGAAGGCGCTCGGTGCCAAGGCCGTGGACGCGGACGGCGATCCCCTGACCGCCGAGGCGCTCGCCCGTGGCAGGCAGCCGAACATGTCCTTCTTCGCGTTCACCGCGACGCCCAAGTCCAAGACGTTGCAGCTCTTCGGCACGCCGGACCCGGCCACCGGTCAGCCGGGCCCGTTCCACGTGTACTCCATGCGCCAGGCCATCGACGAGGGCTTCATCCTCGATGTGCTGGGCACGTACACCACCTGGGGCACCTACTTCAAGCTGCAGAACGACGCGGCCGAGCAGGTCGAGCAGCAGGTGGATCCACGCAAGGCACGCTCCAAGCTGGTGCGGGCCGCACTACTGTCCGAGGCCTCGATGGCGCAGCGGGCAAAGATCATGGTGGACCATTTCCGCTCGCACAGCGCCGACAGGCTGGGCGGACGGGCCAAGGCCATGGTCGTCACCCCCAGCCGCGAGCACGCGGTCCGCCTCTACCAGGAGATCCGCAAGTACGTGGACGAGCGCGGCGCCACGGACTGTGCCGCCCTGGTCGCGTTCTCCGGCGCGCTCACGCTCGACGGCGTCGAGTACACCGAGTCGAAGCTCAACGGCTTTCCCGAGAAGGAACTGCCGGGCCGCTTCGGATACGTACGCGTCGACGATCCGAATCCGCCGTCCGTACCCAAGGCCGAGTACCGCATCCTCGTCGTCGCGGAGAAGTACCAGACGGGCTTCGACCAGCCGCTCCTGACAACGATGTACGTGGACAAACCGCTCGCCAATGTGGCCGCAGTTCAGACACTTTCGCGCCTCAACCGTACGCATCCGGAGAAGTCCCAGGAGGATCTGTTCGTTCTGGACTTCGCCAACAAGCCCGAGGTGATCCTCGATGCGTTCCAGAAGTACTACGAGGCGTCGCTGACCGAAGAGATCGAGCCCAACCTGCTGTTCGACCGGCAGGACGAGGTCATGGCGTACCAACTGCTGGTGGAAGCCGACATGGAGGCGCTCGTCAAGGCGTACTTCGGCGCATTCGACGAGGGCCGGGCCTCCGAGGACCGCGTGAAGAAGGCCCACGCCCGGCTCTACCAGTACACGGCCCCGGCCGTGGACCGCTTCAACGGGCTCGCAGCGAACGAGCCGGACAAGGCCGAGGAGTTCCGCAGGGCGCTGGAGTCGTATGTGAAGGCCTACGGTTGGCTCTCGCATGTCATCGGCTTCGAGAACCGTGAGCTCGAAAGGCTCTTCCAGTACGGCCGGTTCCTGCTGCGGCGGCTGCCCCGCCCGGACGGCACCGCAGCCGCCGACATAGGCGAGACCGTGCCGAGCCACATGCGGATCAAGCAGACCGGCACACCCGAGCTGAAGCTGGATGCCGTCGGCGCGCAGGTGTTGCCGGGGCTTCCGGAGGCGGCCGGTGCGGCCGTCGAGATCGAGGAGAAGTCTCTCGCCGAGGTCATCCAGTCCATCAACGACGAGCTGGGAGCGGAGCTGTCCACCACGGACCAGATCCTGCTCGGCCAGTTGGTGGTCTCGATCGCCGAGAACCCGGACATGCAGGAGATCGGCCTCCACCAGGACGAGGAGACGTACGGGCGGGAACTGGCCAAGGAGATGGATGACTTCGTCATCAAGCAGGCACAGTCGAACGATGCTCTGATGGTGCGCTACTTCGACGAGGACCACGTGAACCGTCTGTTCAGGCGGGTCGCAACTGCTCAGTCCTACAACCTGATCCGTCGGCCGGCACGACGTGAGGCGGACCGGCTGGCCACCGCCGAGCGGGCGGCGGAGCTGAAGAAGAGCGGAACCCGGCGAGCGGAACCCTTCACGCCGTAACCTGCACGGACGGCCAGCACATCACCACGAGGGGGAGGCGTGCCACATGGGGGACTCGGCACCGGGGCAGGGCGCTACAGAGCAAGGGAGGGCGCTCGCGGGACGGTACCGCCTGCACGCTCCCATCGGTTCCGGCGGCATGGGCGAGGTGTGGCACGCCTATGACGAGAGTCTTGACCGTCGCGTCGCGGTCAAGATGATGCTTGCCGAGCAGCCCTCCCCGTACGCCGCCGCAGTCCAGAACGCGGCCCACCATGAGGCGCTGGAGACCCGACGTCAGCGTTTCCTCCGTGAGGTACGCACGACCGCCGGGCTCCACGAGCACCCCGGTCTCCCGGCGGTCTACGACACAGGGGTCGACGAGGGCACCGGGCGGCTGTATGTGGTGATGCAGTTACTGAAGGGGCGTGAGGTACAGACCCTCATCGACGAGACGGATTACGACTACGAACAACTGCCATTGGCCTGGGCTGCGGCCATCGGGGCACAGATCGCCTCCGCGCTGGACGAGGTCCACCACCACGATGTCGTACACCGTGACATCAAACCGGCGAACCTCATGCTCACGCCGGGAGGGGTGGTGAAGGTCCTCGACTTCGGTGTCGCGGCACTCCTCGGTTCGGGGGCCAATCCTCATCTGACGCAGGAGGGGATGACGGTGGGCACCCCTGCCTTCATGTCCCCGGAACAGAGCTTGGCCAATGCGGTCGGTCCGGCGGCGGACATTTATGCGCTCGCCTGTGTGCTGCACCAACTGCTCACCGGCCGGACCCCTTTCACCGCAACCGTCGATCGGTCCCTCACTTGGCACCATGTGCACACGCCGCCCCCGCCGATCAGGGGGATTCGGTCCGATGTGCCCGCAGACATCGAACAGCTTCTGCTCCGTATGCTGCACAAGGACTCCGAGCAACGCGTGCCGGCTGCGGCCGTCTACGAAGCATTGCTGCCCCTGGCAAGCCAGGGTGCCCCGTTCGGAACCCCGCGTCTGCTGACGGCCGACGGTCTGGAACTCGACCCATGCACGCCTTTCACCCGGCCGTTCGGCGGATCGGTACGCCGCAATTCCGGCGGAGGCCGGGCCTACGTGCCGACGGTGCTCGATGTTCCTGCGGAGGCAGGTCCCTCTCTCTCGCCGCTGACCGACGCGGAGGCCGATGAGGCGGCAGGGCGTGCAGAGGAGCTGGCCCTGAAAAAGCAGTTCACGCAGGCCGCGGATGTTCTGGTTGCCGCCTCAGACCGGGCCACGGACGGCAGACTGGCGGAGTACCTGAATCTCTCCCTCGCGCATGTGAAGTTCCTCGCGGGAGCACACCGGGAAGCTCTCAGACTCTTCGAACAGACCGCGGAAGAAATCGGCCGACGATTCGGCGATGACGACGCAGAAGCACAGCAGTGCCGCTTTTACGCGGCCCAGTGCCGTATGGAACTCGGGGAGACCACCGCCGCCGTCGCTGCTTTCGGCGCCTACGTCCAGCAGACCCCGGACAAGGACGATGAGATGGCCATCGACCGCTATCTGGAAGCGCTCGCGCACATCATGCGCCTGGAGGCCGGATCGGAGCGCTTCTCGCGGGCGCGCACCGCCGCGATCAGGCTCCGGGACGCGACCGGCCGGTATCGCGGACCGGACGCGCCCGGACTCACCGAGATCGACGGTTTCATCAAACGCCTGGAGCGTTTCGAGTAGGTGCAGGCCGTAGAGGCCGCCCGAGGGCGGCCTCTACGGTTGCGCGCTGCTCTTCCCTGTCCGGACGTACGCCCCGGCCCGTTCTCACACCGTCTCGAACACGTCCTCCAGCTCCTGGAGCAGCCTGCGCTTGGGGCGGGCGCCCACCATCGACTTCACCGGCTCACCGGAGCGGAACACCATCAGGGTCGGCGTCGAGAGCACCGCGTACCGGCTCGCGATCCCCGGGCTGGTGTCGACGTCGAGCTGGACGATCTTGATGCGCTCGGCCTCCTCGGCGGCGACGGCGCTGAGCACGGGGGCGAGCTGGCGGCACGGGCCGCACCAGTCGGCGGTGAACTCGACCAGTACGGGGAGGTCTGCCCCGAGCACCTCCCCGTCGAAGGTGGTGTCGGTGACCTCGGCCACGCCCTCTGCTGCATGAATCATCTGTCATCCTCCCAGTTCACAACGTGGTTCCGGACCGCCGGGAAGCTCTGCCGCGGCCTCCAGCTCGGCCCTCGCGAGCTGTGCGCCCACCTGGGCGCGTACCGCCTGGAGCTGCTCGATGAGCGAGTCGAGCTCGCCGAGCTTGCGCCGGTAGACGGCGAGCGAGGCGGGGCAGGCGTCACCGGCCGGGTGGCCGGCGCGCAGGCACTCGACGAACGGCCGGGTCTCCTCCAGTTCGAAGCCGAAATCCTGGAGGGTCCTGATCTGCTGGACCAGGCGCAGATCGTCCTCGTCGTACGCCCGGTACCCGTTTCCGGCCCGCCGCGCAGACAGCAGTCCGCGTGACTCGTAGTACCGCAGAGTCCGCGTGGTCGTCCCGGCCCGTTCGGCCAGCTCCCCGATTCGCATGTCTTCGACCGTAAACCTTTACGCGGACGTCAAGGCAAGCACGAAGGGGGGGGGGGGGGGGGGGGGGGGGGGGGGGGGGGGGGGGGGGGGGGGGGGGGGGGGGGGGTGTGCGCCGAGGGTGTGGTGCGGTCCGGG